>JBGTJO010000032.1:0-10184 GCA_041745135.1 Aestuariivirga sp.
GCGGTGTTCGTCTCTCGCGCGCTCTATGAGCATGGCGTGTGGGCGATCTTCTCCTCTCTCGATAAACGCGTGCTGCAATGGAAGCCCGGCGTGCTGCTGAGCGCCGACTTGTGCCAGGAAATCATCGACCGTTTCGACGCGGCCATGCCTCGCGCCCGGGAACTGCTGCGCGATTCGTCTAAAGTCAATTGAGGAGCGTTGCTATGACCCAAGCTCTTATGAAAGTTCCCGACGCCCAATATGAGCAGGCGAAGATGATGCTCGACAAGGCGCGCTGGGCGGCGGCGAAGCTTGGGAAGATGGACCGCACGTCGATCCTGCGCGTCGCAGAGGCTGTTGCCAATGCGGGCCACGGCAAGGCGCAGCATTATGCCGAGTGGGCGGTGCGCGAAACGGGCATGGGTGTCGTCGAGCACAAGCGCATCAAGAATGAGGCGTGCTCGCGCGGTATCTACGATCTTTACAGACACGAAGATTTCGTGGGGCCGCGCATCGATGCGGCAAAGAAGATTGTCGAGCTGCCGCGCCCGGCGGGCGTGATTTTTGCGCTCATACCAGTGACCAATCCCATCGCCACCGTCTATTTCAAGACACTGCTGGCGCTGATGACGCGGAATGCCATCATCCTCAGCCCCCACCCGGGCGCCAAAGCCTGCTGTGCCGATGCGGCGCGTTTGCTGTCGGAGGCCGCCATCGCGGCGGGAGCGCCCGATGGCGCGATTCAGGTCATTGCCGAGCCAAGCATTCCACTCATTGAAAAGCTGATGGCGGATGACAGGGTCAATCTCATCGTGGCGACCGGCGGGCCTTCGGTTGTGAAAGCCGCCTACCGTTCCGGCAATCCAGCTCTTGGCGTTGGCCCGGGCAATGCGCCGGTCGTGGTCGATGACACGGCGGACTTGAAACTTGCGGCAAAGCGCATTGTCGATTCCAAGAGCTTCGACAATTCCATCCTCTGCACCAATGAATCGGTGCTGCTTGCTTTTGCAACGGTGGCGGACCGGCTGCTGGAAAATTTGAGCGCCGAGCGCGCCCACATCTGCACGCCGGAGGAAACCCAAAAACTTCGGACACTTCTGTTCAGGGAGCAGGGCTTCAACGTCCCGATGATCGGCAAGGATGCGAGCATCATTGCGCGGGAGGCGGGATTTGAGGCGCGCAATGCCAGGATTCTGGTGACGCCCGTTCATCTCGTGCAGCCGGAGGAGAAGCTCGTTCGCGAGAAGCTGGCACCCGTGCTGGCTTTCGCGCGGGTGCAGAATATCGATCAGGCAATTGCCGCTGCGCGTTCCATGATGCGGCGTTCAGGCACCGGCCATTCCGCCGCGATCCACTCCAAAAACGAAACGAACATCCTGGCTTTCACGGCAGCGGTTCCCGCTTTGCGAGTGGCGGTCAACGCCGGCTGTTCGCTGGGGGCCGCCGGTTTTGAAACCAATCTCGGGCCCTCGATGACGATCGGCACGGGCTTTGGAGGGGGCTCATCCATAGGAGACAACCTGACCCCGCACCATCTCGTGCAGTTTACGCGGCTTGCCTACAACAAGGAGGCTTCCGAAAGCTTCGGGAAATTCGAAGGGCTCGATCCGCTCAACCTTCCGAAGCGTGAACCGGCGAGCGTTTCTCTCGCTGTCGATAATTCAAGCGAGAGCGACCTTCGGCGCGAACTCCGCCGCATCATCCTTGAGGAGCTGAATGCGGTTCTGGCCGCCTGAAACCCATGTCGACGCTCCGCTCCTTCATCTTCATCGACCAGCTGCAGCCGCAGACCATGTGCTATCTGGGCTCCTGGATCAGGGGCTCGCTGCCGCGCACCAATATGGCAGCGCAGATCATCGAGGTGGCGCCGGGACTCGACATCGAGGCCTTGACGGATGTGGCGCTGAAGACCGCAGAGGTCGAAGGCGGCATTCTCGCGGTCGAGCGGCAGTTCGGCTATCTCGAAATCCATTCGCGCGATATCGCCGCGGTGAAGGCCGCTGCCGAAGCGGTGCTCGATGCCATGGGGATGACGCCCGACAAGGCGATGGGGCCGAAGATACTGGCGTCCAAGATCGTGACCCGCATCGATCCGGGCCACGCCTTTCTGATCAACCGCAATAAGGGCGGTTCGATGATTCTGGCAGGTGAAACCTTGTTTGTGCTGGAAACGGAGCCTGCGGCCTATGCCATCCTCGCCGCCAATGCGGCAGAGAAGGCGGCGACCATCAAGATCGTCGATTACCGCATGATCGGGGCAACCGGCAGGCTTTATCTGTCGGGTTCCGAATCGGAAGTGCGCGCTGCCGCGACCGCCGCGGAACAGGCGCTGGAGATATGAGATGCCCTTAAAACCGGAAATATCAGGCGAACTCCGCGGCATGGTGCGCGATCTTCTGCGCGAGACGCTGGCTCAGCGTGCGCCATCGTCTGCCGGCGTCGAGACCGTCCGCATTGCCAGTGACGGCGATCTCGCTTCATTCGTTGCACGCCTCATGCAGCCGGCAACGTCGGAAGCGGTGCGCAGCGGAAAATTGCGCTTTACGCTGGCTGGGGAATCGGCTCCCGCGACCGGTGCGCTCAGCGGCGTCATCACTGAACAAAAGATCGACAAGCTGGCGGGCGCCGGCACATTGGTGCTGGATGCCAACGCCGTGCTGACGCCGCTGGCGCGCGACAAGGCGCGCCGGCTTGGACTTAAAATCGAAAGGAGACGCTAGATGCTGAAAGCAACGGTGACGGGCCGCATCTGGTCCACCAAGAAAATTTCGGAAGTGCCGGCAGGCTCGATCCTCGAAGTGATCGCGGACGACTCAAAGCAGCGCCTTCTGGCCTTCGACCCGCTGGGATGCGGCGAAGGCGAGAAGGTGATCGTGGCGACGGGCTCCGTTGCCGCCGCCTGGTTTCCCGGAAAGGCACCGCCCATCGATGCGCTGATCATCGGCTCCATCGATGAAGCGACGGCGGCGCCCACCACCAAATGGCAATCCAACGCTTAACAAGGAGGATAACATGTCGAGCAATGCTATCGGAATGATCGAAACCAAGGGCTATGTGGCAGCACTCGCCGCCGCCGACGCCATGGTGAAGGCCGCCAACGTCACCATCATCGGCCGCGAGCAGGTGGGCGATGGCCTCGTCGCCGTCATCATCAATGGCGATGTGGGCGCGGTCAAAGCCGCCACCGAGGCAGGCTCGGAAGTCGCTGGCCAAATCGGCACGCTGGTTTCGGTGCATGTGATCCCGCGGCCGCACGCCGATGTGTCGCGGCACTTCACCTCCGCCACCGCCAAGTAATTATCGTGGCCGCCGCAAGGCCGGCTGCGAAGGGCGAGCTTCGGGTCTATCTCACGCTTGAGAACCTGCAGCCGCAATTTGCAGCCTATATGGGAACGCCGACACGCGCGCGGGGCTATCCGCCCTATGCGGGCCAGCACGCGCTTATCATCGAGGTTGCCCCCGGCCTAATGATCGAACGCGTCATTGATCTGGCCCTCAAGGCCGACCCCGATCTTGAGCCCGGCATCCTGTTTGTGGAGCGACAATTCGGTATTCTTGAAATCCATGGTTCCGATAAGGAGAAGTTGCTGGCGGCAGGGCGCGTCGTGCTCGGGGGCATCGGTCTCCAGGAGGGCGACCAGTTGCGGCCCAAAATCCTGTACACGGATGTGATCGAAGATATTGCCGACCAGCATGCGGTGATCATCAACCGCAATCGCCAGGCTTCCATGATCCTGCCCGGGGAAACCCTGCTGGTATGCGAAATGGTGCCGGCACTTTACGCAGCAATTGCCGCCAATGAGGCGGAGAAAGCGGCACCTTCGCTCACCCTGGTCGATGTGCAGATGATCGGTGCGGCGGGCCGGGTTTATATGTCCGGAAAGAACGCCGATGTTGAGCGGGGCCTTGCGGAGATCGAGCGGGTTCTGGCATCGATAGAGGGCCGCGAAAACTAGGGCCAAGAAACCGTGAGCGATTTCGACAGCTTGAGCCATGAGGGACAGCTTGCATGCCTGCTCGAACTGGCGAGGGCGGCCACGCAGAATTACGAGCTTCCCGCCGGCCTTTCGGTCGCAATGATCAATCTCTCCGAGAACGCCACCTACAAGGTGGAAGCGCCGGACGGCCGCCGCTGGGCGCTCCGCGTGCACCGGGAAGGTTATCACTCCAGGACTGCGGTCGCCTCGGAACTCGCCTGGCTGACCGATCTTGGGCAGTCGGGCGTGGTGGTGACGCCGGCACCCGTCAAAGGCAGGGATGGCGAGATCATTCAGGTGGCCGGACATCCGCGTATGCGGCGTCCGCGTCATGTGGTTCTGTCCGGATGGGAGACGGGCTCGGAGCCCGGCATCGGCGAGGATTTGTCGGAACCTTTCGAGATCCTGGGCGAGGTCACGGCGCGAATGCACGCCCACGCGCGCCAGTGGCAGCGACCGCCGTGGTTTACGCGCCATGTGTGGGATTTCGAAACAAGCCTTGGCGAGAGGAAGCCCCATTGGGGCCGTTGGCGCGACGGCATGGGGGTCGATCCGGAAAAGGTCAGGCTGTTCGGGCGCACCGTAGAGCTGATCGGCAGCAGGCTTGCCAACTATGGCAAGGGTACGGAGCGGTTCGGGCTTGCCCATTGCGATCTCCGCCTCGCCAATCTGCTGATTGACGGCAAGGCGGTGAAGGTCATCGACTTCGATGACTGCGGCTTCAGCTGGTATATGTATGACGCGGCGACGCCCGTGTCGTTTTACGAGCATGAGCCGCAGGTGCCGGAGCTGGTTGAATCCTGGAAGAACGGCTATCGCCGCGCTGGCGAACTATCCAAAGCGGATGAAGAGGAAATACCAACCTTCATCATGCTGCGGCGCTTGCTGCTGGTCGCCTGGATTGGCTCCCATTCTGAAACCGATTTGGCGAAGTCCATGGGCCTTCCGTACACGGAGGGAACGGTTGGACTGTGTGAGGATTATTTGAGACGGTTTGGATAGTTCTTCTCCTTCTCCACCCGAAGGGCGGGGAAGGTGGCGCGCGCGACCTTCCGCGCGTGACGGATGGGGTCTTCGCCCGTGGCAGGCACCCCACCCGTCAGTTGCTTTCGCAACTGCCACCCTCCCCGTGCTTCGCACGGAGAGGGAGGATTACGCCTGCGCCAGGGCGTCGAGACTTTCAGGGAGAATCTGCCCGCCATCGACGATGATGGTCTGGCCCGTGACATAGCCCGCTTCCCTGGAGGCGAAATAGAGGGCGGCGTGGCCGATGTCCTCGACGCTGCCGAGACGCTTGAGCGGCACGGAGGCCGCCATGCTGCGCTGGTACTCTTCGCCCATGCCGGCAAGCCCTTCGGTTACGATGTTGCCTGGCATAACGGCGTTGACGGTGATGCCATATTTCGCGAGCTCGATGCAGGCGGTGCGCATGAAGCCTAGCTGACCGGCTTTGGTCGCGCCATAATGGGTCCAGCCGGGAAAGCCGGTGACGGGGCCGGTAATCGATGAAGTAATGACGATGCGGCCCTGGTTCGATTTTTTCAGATAGGGAATGGCCGCTCTAATGGCATGGAAGGTGCCCTTGAGATTGGTATCAACCGTTTCATCCCACTGCTCGCTCGTCATCTCCTCGAGCCGTGCGGAAGGAAAGATGCCGGCATTGGCGCAGAGCACGTCGAGGCCGCCATGCTTGTCCGAGGCCGCCTTGATGGCCTTTTCCATGCTGACAAGCGACGTGACATCACCCGCCAATCCAAGGGTGCCGTGGCCAATATCCTTTGCCGCCGCCTCCGCCTGATCGCCATGGCGCGCTACGACCGCGACCTTGGCTCCCGCTTCGGCAAAAACTTTGGCAATGCCCTTGCCGATGCCCTTGCTGCCTCCGGTCACCAGAACTGAACGGCCCTTAAGCGATTGCGTCATGTGAAGCTCCTTTCTATTCAGCTGGTCTTCCGCGGCGCATGGCCAGGATCAGGCCATAGCCGCCGATGAGGAGGATGGTGGCGCCCACCGTCGAGACGGTGCCGAGCACAGGGACGCCCGGCGTGTAACCCGCAACCATCTTGGCGTAGAGATATTCCGGCACTGTCGTGTCCGCACCGGTGGTGTAGAGCGACAGCGGGAAATTGCCCCAGGACAGAAGGAACGCAAAGAGTGCGCCTGAGAACAGGCCAGGGAAAAGCACGGGCAGCGTTATTTCCCTGAGTACCTGCCAGCGCGACGCGCCAAGATCGAAGGCTGCCTCCTCTAGCGCTGGATCGAAACTGTAAACCTGGATCGAAATCACTAACGTGACCACGGGAATGATCCACACGAGATGGGCGAACACCGCCGTCTGCCACGAGAGTTGCAGGCCCAGCGTGTTGAACCACAGCAGCAGGGCCAGCCCCAGAACCGATTGCGGGAAAAAGATCGGTAGCAGGATGAGCTTTTGATAGAGGGAGCGTCCTTTCCAGTCATAACGCGCGAACGCTAAGGCGCCGAAGAAGGCGATGATGACGGCGATCACCGTCACGCAGAGCGCAATGCTGATCGAAGTCGAGAGCAGCTGGCGGATTTCGAAGGAGCTGAAGGTCTTGCTCCACCAATCCAGCCCCCAGTTGGAGATCGGAAACTGGAAATAGCGGCTGGCGGTGAATGATGCGAGTGCGATGCAGAATGCCGGCAGATAGATGAACACGATGACCGAGAGCGTCCAGACGGTGACGAGGGCGTGGCGGAAACGCTTGCCTTTGGTTTCCATGGGCTATCTCCGACCTAGAAAGCTGTCGAGGTCGAAACGCCGCAGCGCGAGGATCACGAGGACGCCCACAACGACCATCAACAGCACGGCAAGTGCTGCTCCCAGCGGCCAGTTCTGCGCATAGGTGAAGGCGATCTCGATATCGTGGGCCACGGGTATAACGCTCTGGCCACCCAATACCTTGGCTTCCGAGATGGCGCCGACCGCGAGCACGAAAGTGAGCAGGAAACCGATGACGATGCCCGGCATCGATAGCGGCAACTCAACTTCCTTGAAGACCTGCCAGCGTGAAGCGCCGAGATCGAAGGCGGCATCGCGCGTCTCCTGCGGCACCATGCTGATGCCGAGCGTCAGCGGAAACAGCATGAAGGGCAGATAGACATAGACCATGCCGAGGATGATGGCGGGGAGCGTGAACAGGATGCTGTCAAGCTCCGTGCCGAATATCGATTTCAATGTTCCCAGCAGAACGCCATTCTTGATGAAGAACAAAACCCAGCCATAGAGCCTGATATTTTCCGAGACGAAGAGCGGGATGGTGAACAGCAGGGTTAGCAGCGTCGCCCACTTGCCGAAGACTCGAACCAGGCCATAGGCGACGGGATAGCAGATGAGCGCCAGGAGGAAGACGGTGAGGACAGCGAGGCCGAGCGACCACAGAAAGGAAATATAGTTGGTGCCTTGGAAGATCGTCTCGTAGTTTTCCAACGTGGGCGAGCCCGCGAGCGAGAAACTTCGCGTTGGCATGAAGCTGAACCAGATGACGGCGAGCAGTGGCGCTGCGAACCCCACCAGCAGGAAAAGCAGCACGGGAATGGCCGATTTTTCGCCCTGCCCCAGCCGCATGGCGTCAATCCGTCACCAGAATGGCATCCTCGGCATCCCAGCCGACGGTGACCGCATCATCCAGCTTTCCGGTGAAGGACTGCTGCCCCAATTTCTCGACCGCGAAAACACTGTCGCCCACGCGGACTTGGTACTGGATGCGCGAGCCCAGGACATATTCGTTGTAAAGCCTGCCGGCCACGGCATTGTCCGCCTCGGAAGCCTTTTTGAGGAAGCGCACGGCCTCCGGCCGAATGACGAGATGGCCTTCCGAAAATCCCTTGGGCATGCGCGGCGGTTTCAAAGGACTATTCACAACCGGAGAAATCAGCATGCCGTCCTTGCCGAGCTTCACCGGCAGCACATTCACATCGCCCACGAACTCGGAAACGAAGCGTGAATTGGGCGAAGAATAAATCTCATGGGGGGTGCCCACCTGTACGAGCTTTCCAGCGCGCATGACGCCGATCCGGTTGCTCATCACCATGGCTTCTTCCAGCGAGTGGGTGATGTAGACGAAGGTCTTTTTCGTTTCGCGATGGATGTCCTTGAGTTCTTTCTCAAGGGTCTTGCGCAGCTTGTAATCAATGGCGGATAGCGGCTCATCGAAGAATAGAATTTCCGGATCGTAGGCCAGCGCCCGGGCCAGCGCCACGCGCTGGCGTTCGCCGCCGGAGCATTTCAGGACGTTCTTTGCATAATGGGATTGCGGCAGCCGCAACAGGTCCATGAGGTCAAGCGCCCGCGCCTTCCGTTTCTCCGCAGCCTCACCGCGAATCTTGAGGGCGAACTCGATATTCTGGCCAACGGTGCGGTGCGGAAACAGCGCGAGGGACTGGAACACCATGCAGGTGGGCCTGCGGTTGGCGGGAAGGTCGTTGATGCGCGTGCCGCGCAGCAGAATATCGCCGCTTGTCGGCGTGTCCATGCCGGCCAGCATCCGCAGCATCGTCGTCTTGCCGGAACCGGAGGGGCCGACAATGGTGAAGAATTCACCTTCGGCGATATCAAGATCGATCGAATCCACGGCGGCATAGGACCCGAACAATTTGCGCACGCCGATGAGAGACAGGATAGCGGCAGGTTTCGTCATGTCGATCCGACAATTAGCAGAAAGCAGCCCTCGCGCTTGCGCGCAAGGGCTGTATAGCATCATCGACTTGAATATCAGCCGCCGGAGGCTTCCCGCTTCGCCGCCGACATGATATCGAGCAGCTTGTCGTAATCGGGGACGATGTCGTACTCGGCCGAGCGCGCCATTTCCTCTTCGAGGCTGTCCCACTGGATCGCGTCGAGCTCTTCCTTGGTGAAGAGCTTGAAGCATTCGGGATTGCCCATCTGCGACACCGGGTTGAACGTGCCTTCGGCGAAGGCCACCGTGTGCGACATCTCTGGCGACTGGACATATTCGAGGAATTGCGAGCCAAGCGGCGAAAGCTCGGGATTGTTGACGAGCGAGGTGATCTCGATCCAGGCAATGCCGCCCTTGCCGCCCTCCAACGGGCCAGATTTCGGCGTGATGCCGCGAATCTCCGGGTGACCGTCGGCGCGGGCGGGCGAGGCGGAGTAGGTGCCGCCCGTCAGATGGAAGTCGATCTCGCCCGCCACCAGCGACTGGTTCATGGTGGCGATGTCGCCTACCACTTTAGCACCCTTGAACACGCGCTTTGCCGTTTCAGTAAACTTCGCTACCTCCTCCTCGTTATGGGTCTTGAAGGGATTGAAACCCGAGATGCAGCACAGGCAGAAGACGTTCCAGTCGTCGGATTCGAGAATGCCGTATTTGCCGGCGTTCGCTTCGTCGTTCCACAGGTTCCAGCCCTGGTCCTCGGCGGTGGCGCGGCTCACCTTGTCGGTGTTGACCACGAAGCTGTAGGGCCCAAAGCGCTGCGCCATGCCGAGGAGCTCAGTGCCGGCATCGTCCATCGCCCATTTGTAGGGCGGCTTGAAGGCCGGCATCATCTTTTCGAAGTAAGGTTCGAACCTCGCCCGGTCGAGCGGCTTGATGAGTTTTTCCGGGTGCATAATTTTGCGCGCCCAGGGATTGTTCACGTTGATCAAGTCCCAGACATTGGTTTCGCCGGCGCGAAGCCGGTTGATCATGGTGGGATCGTTGGTCAGCGACTCGGCCTTGACGGTGGCGCCCGCCGAAGAGCGGAAGGGATCGAGCACCTGGGCTGAATTGTAACCCTCCCAGCAGAGAATGTTCAGTTCTTTCTCGCGGGCTGCATGCGCGGCGCGTGGCATGAAACGTCCGGCGCCCGCGAAGGCCGCGGCCCAAAGGGCCGAATTCTGCATGAAGTTGCGGCGTGAAATCTTGCTGCTATTGGCCATGTCTCACTCCCTGACGATTTTCTTGGCGTGCCTTCCTGTTGGAAGTTCCACACGGAACTTGAGCACGAAAATTTCCTGCGAGTAAAGGGGGCGAAAGCAGCGAGTTACTTCCATCCCGCCACCGCAATAAGTTCAGCGCTCGACATCACGTGGCAATAGATCATGTTGATGATTTCCAGCTCTTTCCGATGCAATTCTTCAGTTGCTGCGGCGCAGCAATCTTCCACGACAATGACGCCGTAGCTTTCATCAGCGAGGCTTCGCACTGTTGAGGAAATGCATTGATCGGTGAAAATCCCGCAACAGATGACATTTCTGATGCCGAG
>JBGTJO010000033.1:0-8377 GCA_041745135.1 Aestuariivirga sp.
GGGCGCTGCAGCAGCTCTGGCTTTTCATTCTGGCGCCGCTGGCGGGCGGCGTCTTGGGCGGCATCCTCGACAAGGCGTTGGGCGATGCGCCAGTCACTGCGTGAGTAACCTCCCTTGGCGTAACAAACTGGGGCGGGCAGCAATGTCCGCCCTCTTTCTTTCCTAACCTTAATCCGCCCATTAATTGACTTCGCCTCCGAAACTCCCTATTTGCAGCCCTAATCCGAAGCGCCCCCGGATGAAGGCGACAATGCCCCGGGCGCTCCCCTGATATCCCAATCGCCAGAACGGTCTTTCAACACGACATGAACTTCTCCGAGCTCGGTTTGAGCCCCAAAATCCTCGAGGCGATCACCGCCGCGGGCTATACGACGCCCACCGCCATCCAGGCCCAGGCCATCCCCCACGCGCTGCAACGGAAGGACGTGATGGGCTTGGCCCAAACCGGTTCCGGCAAGACCGCGGCCTTCGTGCTGCCGATGTTGAATATGCTGGAAAAAGGCCGCGCCCGCGCCCGCATGCCGCGCACCTTGATCCTGGAGCCCACACGCGAACTCGCCGCCCAGGTGCAGGAAGCCTTCGAGACGCTGGGCAAGCTGCACAACCTTTCCGTCGCCCTCCTTATCGGCGGCGTCGCCTTCGAACCCCAGGCGCTGAAAATCGACCGCGGCGCTGATGTCGTCATCGCCACGCCCGGCCGCTTGCTCGATCATTTCGAGAGGGGCCGCCTATTGCTCACCGGAATCGAGATGCTGGTGATCGACGAAGCCGACCGCATGCTCGATATGGGCTTCATCCCGGATATCGAGCGCATCTGCAAGCTCCTCCCCTTCACCCGGCAGACGCTGTTCTTCTCCGCCACCATGCCCGCCGAAATCCAGCGCTTGACCAACCAGTTCCTGCACAACCCCGAGCGCATCGAGGCCTCGCCCCGCTCATCGACGGTTGAAACCATCGAGCAGCGCTTCGTCGAGGTTCCCCACGATCCCAAGCTGAAACGCGCCGCGTTGCGTGCACTCATCCGCACACAAAGCAACATCAAGAACGCCATCATTTTCGCTAATCGCAAGACCACCGTGGCGCTTCTCGAAAAATCCCTCAAGCGTCACGGCTTCAACGCCGGCGCTCTCCACGGCGACATGGACCAGTCCGCCCGCCTCAAGACCCTGCTCTCCTTCCGCAACAACGAGATCACGTTCCTGATCGCCTCCGACGTCGCCGCCCGCGGCCTCGACATCCCCGACGTGAGCCACATCTTCAACTACGACGTTCCGATCCACGCGGAAGATTACGTCCACCGCATCGGCCGCACCGCCCGCGCCGGCCGCGAAGGCCACGCCTTCACGATGGCCACCCGCGAGGAGGCCAAGCACATCAAGGCCATCGAAAGCCTGATCAAGATGGACATCGAATGGTTCGATGCAGGCGTCGTCGTTCCCGACACCGCCGAAGCCCCCCGCGAAAAGCGCGAACGCCCCCCGAGGCGCGGCGCTAAACCAACCGTGCAGCGCAGCGAAGCCAAGCCAGCAGAACCCCCCGCCGAAGCCCCACGCCGCGGGCCAAAGGCCGAGCGTTCACACCCTCCCCGCCCGCATCGGGAAACCCACCCGCAACGGGACCACAGCTCCAACCAAGGCCGCTCCCTCCCCGACGCGCCAGACTCCCGCGGCTTCCACAAGGACAACATGCCGGCGTTTCTCTCGAGGCCGGTGAGAACGGCTTAGGTAGCCTCGCGTTAACTCATCGCAGGATTTCTGTTGTTCGACACACTGATCCATGCCGATTGGAGTGCAAATGCCAAGAAGCGCTGGTTGGCAAGCGCCGTGAAGATTCGGGGGCAATGGCATGTTTCAACGCCTGAGAAAGTGCCGAGCCCTGATACTTTCTTGAACAATGCTCTGGCTGAGGGAAGCACAGGCAAGCGGGTTCTCATCGGTTTCGACTTTCCTATCGGCGTTCCTATCGAATATGCTGCGCACACGGGCTCCAAAGATTTTAAAACCGCTATTGCGTCGTTTGGAGAAGGCAAATGGTCGAGTTTTTGGTCAGTGGCCAACGACCCGAACGATGTAAGTGTATTTCGGCCATTTTATCCAAACAAATCTAGTAAGGGAGCGACGCGCTCCACACTTGTTGAAAAACTTTGCGTGCCGACGTTTGCGAACCTGCTCCGTGAATGTGAGAAAAAGTCGGACAAAAGAAGCGCCGCATGTTCTCTGTTTTGGACCCTTGGCGGCAATCAGGTTGGCAAGGCCGCAATTTCCGGATGGCGCGAATTTGTTTGCCCGGCGATTGCTAAAGGCGCGCGGTTATGGCCCTTTGACGGCACGCTCACTGAGTTGAGCCGAACTCCTGGTGTGGTCATCGCTGAAACTTATCCCGGTGAGGCTTATCATCATGTTGGAATCGTATTTCGGCGTGATGAGAGTAAAAGAAGGCAATCGGATCGGCAGTCCAAATCGACGGCGATTTTTGAATGGGCTACCCGCAACGACGTGAGCCTCGATCATGAGGCACAGGCATCTGTCGATAGTGGATTCGGCTCGACACGAACTGGTGAAGATGAGTTTGATTCCTTTGCTGGACTGCTTAGCATGATTGAAGTTGTGGAGAGACGTCGTAGTGAAAGTTCGCTAGACCGGCTTGGCATTAGGAAGTGGGAGGGCTGGATATTGGGTCAGGTCTCATAAAACAAGGGCCGCACCTTGCAGGCTTCTTCATGCGATCTTCTTCCGGTCATTCAATATAGTCTCAATAGTGATACCTGCACTGGGCAATCTGCAGCGCGCCATCGCTCACGCGGTATACCAGCCGGTGCTCCTGTGTGATCCGCCGCGACCACCAGCCTGAGAGTTCGCCGCGCAAAGGTTCGGGCTTGCCGATGCCCTTGAAGGGCGTGCGGCGGCATTCCTTGATGAGGGTGTTGAGGCGTTCGAAGATTTTTTCGTCCTGCGCCTGCCAATGGAGATATTCCTCCCAGGCGCGTTCGGAAAAGACCAGCTTCACTCCTTGAGCTTCCGCGCCTTGCCGCCGCCCGCTTCGAGTTCGGCTATCGACTGGCGCAGGCGCCGCGCATTGGCGGGGCTTCGCAGCAGGTGGCGCGTTTCCTCATAGGAGGCAAATTCCTCAAGCGACAAAAGCACGGCGGCGGGCTTGCCACGGTCGCGGGTGATAATCGTGGGCTCGCGGTCCTCATTCACCCGGTCCAGCATGCGGGCGAGATTCTTGCGAAGTTCGCTGTAAGAGGCAGTGCGCATACCTTAACGTACTCGTTTGCGTACAATGACGCAAGTACCAACAAAAGCGCTTGGAGGGTGATTTGCACAGGTTCGGCGCTTGCCTTATCCTCGCGGCAAAACCGTCAAGAAGGAAAAATCCATGTCAAACGCCGCCCTGAAGCTCCGCGTCCCAGCCGATACGGCCGAAAGGCAGCTCCGCGTCGATCTCGCCGCGGCATTCCATCTGGCCGTTGAGTTCGGCTGGAACGAGTCGGTCGGAAATCATTTCAGCGCCGCTGTTTCAGGCGATGGCCGGCACTTCATCATGAACCGTAAATGGGCTCATTTCGGAGAGGTAACAGCCTCCTCGCTGCAGCAGCTCGATAGCCGCGATTCCTCGATCATGGAGAGCGATGAAGCGCCCGATGTTTCCGCCTGGTCGATCCATGGCGCCATTCACGCCTCGCGGAGCGATGCCCGCGTGGTGCTTCATCTGCACCCGCCCTACGCAACCGCGATTGCGTCGCTGGATGATCCATCGATCCTGCCGGTCGATCAGAACACCGCGCGCTTTTTCGGCAAGGTCGCGACCGACTTCGGCTATGACGGCATCGCCGGCGAGGAACACGAGGGCCGCCGCATCGCCGAGCAGCTTGGCGACAAGAACATCCTGATGATGGGCAACCATGGCATATTGATCATCAACCGCACGGTGGCGCACGCCTTCGAGGATCTCTACTTCCTAGAGCGCGCCTGCCAGACCCTGGTGCTCGCCTACTCCACCCGCCAAAAGCTCAACGTCATGTCCGATAATCTCGCGCAAAAGACCGCGGAATCATGGATGCCTTTTGAAGACTCGGCGTTGGCCCATTTCGCCGCGCTAAAGCGCAGGCTTGATGCGAAGGGATCGATCTACGCGCAGTAAACGGGAGTGAGTGGGGGCGGTCCAGGGATGGCAGACACAACGCCGAGCGGCCAGCCCGTGGTCCGCTTCGTGAACGTGCAGAAGAGCTATGACGGCGAAACGCTGGTCATCAAGAACCTCAATCTTGAGATCGCCAAGGGCGAGTTCGTCACCATGCTCGGCCCCTCGGGCTCGGGCAAGACCACGACCCTTCTCATGCTCGCTGGCTTCGAGCCCGCCACGCATGGCGAAATATTTCTGAACGGACAGCCGATCAACAAGCTGCCGCCCCACAAGCGCGGCATCGGCATGGTCTTCCAGAACTACGCGCTCTTCCCGCACATGACGGTCAATGAAAACCTGGCTTTCCCGCTGCAAGTGCGCAGCATGGGCAAGGCGGAGATCGAACAGCGGGTGAAGACGGTTCTCGAAATGGTCGAGCTGCCGTCCTATGGCCATCGCCGCCCGAACCAGCTCTCCGGCGGGCAGCAGCAGCGCGTCGCCGTTGCCCGGGCACTGGTTTTCGATCCCGACCTCGTGCTCATGGACGAGCCGCTGGGCGCCCTCGACAAGCAGCTGCGCGAGCAGATGCAGTATGAAATCCGCCACCTTCACGAACGCTTGGGCATCACCGTGGTCTATGTCACCCACGACCAGGCCGAGGCGCTCACCATGTCGGACCGCATCGCCGTATTCAATGACGGCGCCGTGCAGCAGCTCTCCGCCCCCGATGAACTTTACGAACGCCCGCAGAATTCCTTCGTCGCCCAGTTCATCGGCGAGAACAACAAACTGCACGGCATCGTCCAGGATGTCGGCAGCAATGGCTCCTGCACCGTCAGACTGGCCTCAGGCGAGCTCGTGAACGCCTCCGCCGTCAAGGTTTCAAAAAAAGGCGAGCGCACCCTGCTTTCCTTGCGGCCCGAGCGCGTGAAGATCGATCCGAAGAACAGCATCGGCAACATCGTCGATGGCTGCATCGAGGAACTGATCTACCATGGCGATCACGTCCGCACCCGGCTCACCGTAGCGGGACAACCCAATTTCATCGTGAAGATCCCAAACACCACCGAGCGCCCGCCGCTCGAGCAAGGTTCCAAGGTAAAGGTCGGCTGGTCCACCGAGGATTGCCGCGCGCTGGACGATGTTTCGATCGGTTAATTCGGCGTGAGCCCCCGCAGCCGTTCCGAGCGGCGGCGCAGGAGTTCGGCGCCAACCAGCAGGCAGATTGAGAGCACCACCTGAACCGTCGCCGCCGCGGTGATGGTCGGGCTGATCATCTCGCGGATGCCGCTGAACATTTGTTTTGGCAACGTCCGCTGCTCCGCGCTCGCAAGGAAGAGCGCCACCACCACCTCATCGAAGGATGTCACGAACGCAAATATAGCCCCTGTCACCACGCCCGGAAGAATGAGCGGCAGGATCACCTTCCGGAAGGTGAACAGATTCGTGGCGCCAAGGCCTTGCGCGGCGCGTTGCAGAGTCCAGTCGAAACTTGTGAGCGTTGAGGTCACGGTAATCACCACAAAAGGCGTGGCGAGCGCCGTATGGGCAAGTGCGAGGCCGGCGAATGTGCCGATGAGTCCAAAATAGCCAAAGGACATGAACACCGCCACCGCCACGATAATCACCGGCACGATCATCGGCAGCAACAGAAGCCCCAGGATGATCGCGCGCAGCGGCAGTTGCGTTCGAGCGAGGCCAAGTGCCGCCATGGTGCCAAGCACCGTCGATGCGATCGTAACCGTCACCGCGAGCTTGACACTCAGCAGCAGCGCCCCCGTCCAGCGGTCATTGCCGAAGAAGTCGCGATACCACTGCAGCGAAAAACCCGGCATCGGATAACTGAAATAGGGCTCCGCATTGAACGAGAGCGGAATGACCGCCAGGATGGGTGCTATCAGGAACAGCAGCACCAGCGCCGTGAACGCCCAGCCCGCGTAAAATAAGGCGCGCTCGAGCGGCATGGCATAGGGCGCGGGTTTCAGCATCATCCGAGCTTGACCTTGTCGATGCCCACGAGCCGGTTATAGACGAAAAACAGCAGCAGCGTTGCCACCAGCAGGATGGCGCTGAGCGCGCTCGCCTTGCCCCAGTTGTTCTCCTGATTCAGCGCCGAAGCGATGACCCCGCTCACCATCTGATCGGCAGCACCCCCCACAAGAGCGGGCGTTATGTAATAGCCAAGCGAGAGGATGAAGGTGAGAAGGCATCCCGCACCGATGCCTGGCAGGGTAAGCGGCAGATAGACGCGCAGGAAAGAATAAAACGGCCCGCCGCCAAGCGAGCGCGCCGCACGCATATAGGAAGGCGATATCCCCTTCATGACGCCATAGATCGGCAGCAGCGTGAAGGGCAATTGAATATGGACCATCGCGGTCACCGTGCCGAAACGGCTGAAAATCAACTTGAGCGGATGGTCCGCGAGATTGAGCCACTGGATGGTGTCGTTGATCGGGCCGTTGTCCTGCAACAGCACGAACCATGCCGTGGTCCGAACCAGAAGAGAGGTCCAGAAAGGCACGAGGACAAAAATGAGAAGCGTATTGGCGAGCCTCTGCGGCGCATGGGCCAGCATGAAGGCCACGGGATAGGCGAGCACCAGCGTAATGAGCGTCACCAGCGCGCTGATATAGAAGGTGCGCATCAGAACGGTGACATAAACCGCCTGCGATTTTGCCACCGGGGTAACGTCGCCATCGACATTTCGTTCAAGATCGAGCGAACGGAGCACATAGTAATCCGTGAGAGGCTTTCCCGATTGCTTGATCTTGGCCCAGATCAGCCGCTCGCCCCACATCTTGTCGGCGGCGATGAGCTGTTCCTTGTTAGGAGGCGCCGTGATGTCCTGCGCTTTCCTCACGCTGGCAATAACCTTGCTGCGCACGCCTGGAATTTCGTAATTCAGCCGCTTGCCCACGAAGGCAGCCGTACCGTCTTCCTCAACCTTCCTGAAATCCTTGATCAGCGCCGCGTAAGCCGCCTCATTTGGCGTTTCGCGGCCATCCCAATCGCGCAACGCTTCAACGGTGGCTGGAAGCGTATTGGATATACTCGGATCATAGACCGCCCGCGTCAGGAGCAGCACAACCGGAATTGCAAACGTAATGAGCACGAAAAGCAAAAGAGGAAGGATCAGCAGCAGCGCCCGCAAATGTCCGCCACGCTCGGCGGCGGCAAACTGCCGCCGCAGTCCCGGTCCAAGTGCAAGCGCCTGCGCCATCTCGTCAAATTATAAAATCGCGGGGAGCGCGCTTTCGCGACCCCCGCGCTTCCTACACTCTTACTGCGCAACCCAAACGTTGAAGCGCTCGCGCAGTGCATCGCCATTGTCCGCCCAGAACTTGGCGTTAACGATGAAGCCCGTCTTCATATTTTTGGGATTGGTCGGCAGATCGCCCGTAATATCCGGATTGGTGTTGGCGATTGCCTCCTTGTTGCCCGGACCATAGGAAATATAGTTGGTCTGGTCGGCCTGCCGGTCAGCCCGCCCGGCAAAGGCGATAAACTTGTAGGCTGCATCGCGGTTTTTCGCGCCCTTGACGACGTTCCACCCTTGCCAGTCGAGAGCCTGGTGATCCCAAAGAATCGCAAAGGGCTTCTTGTCCTCCTTGGCGGCCTTGTAAATGCGGCCGTTCCATGCCGATGTCAGAATGACCTGGCCATCGGAGAGCAGTTGCGGCGGCTGGGCGCCGGCTTCCCACCAGACCACATGCTCCTTGATCGTATCGAGCTTGGCGAAAGCACGATCGACGCCTTCGGGTGTTGACAGCACGTCATAGACATCCTTGGCGGCGACGCCATCGGAGATCAGTGCCCATTCGAGATTGATGAACGGCTTCTTCTCCAGGCCCCGCTTGCCCGGAAATTTCTCCAGATCGAAGATGGCGCTGATCGAGGTTGGCGGTTCCTTCACCTTGGTCGTGTCGTAAGCGAGAACCGTCGCATAGAGAATGCTCGGCACCACGCATTCGCTGGCATCTGCACTGATAAACTCGTCGCGCTTCAGTCCGAGCTTATCCCAATCGATCTTCTCGACAATGCCTTCGGCGCAAGCAGCCATCGTCGTCTGGGAGTCGTTCTCCACAACGTCCCACGTCACGTTATTGGACTCGACCATCGCGCGGATCTTGGCGATCTCGCCGTTGAACTCCTCTTCGACGATCTTGTCTTCCGACTCTTTCATGTAGGGCTCGAAAAACGCCTTGCGGACGCTGTCCTGATAGGCGCCGCCCCATGACACGACGGTAACGCT
>JBGTJO010000034.1:0-7219 GCA_041745135.1 Aestuariivirga sp.
CAAAGTCATCACCGCGCTTGAATCCGCCTTCGGCATGGAGCCGGAGACGCTCCGCAACGAACGCGCCGTACTTGCCGGCTATGGCAACATGTCGGCGCCGACGGTGCTCTTCGTCCTTGAACGGGCTTTGGCGCAGCCCTTTACCGGACGCCGCTTCATCTCGGCACTGGGGCCGGGCTTTACCGCAAGCTTCATGACCATGCTCCAATAGCGGGCCATGTGGACCAACAGCATCATTCTTTCGCTCGTTACCCTGCAACGGGTGGCGGAACTTTTCATCGCTCACCGCAACACCAAGCGGCTCATGGAGCGGGGCGGTTTCGAAGTGGGCTCAGGCCATTACCTGTTCATCGTCGCACTGCATACGGTCTGGCTTATCGGCCTCTGGTATTTGGCGCTCAGGCTTGAGATAAGCTGGCCGTGGATTTTCGCCTACCTGGTGCTGGAAGCGGCGCGGGGCTGGATCATCGCGGCGCTGGGCCAGCGCTGGACCACCCGCATCATTGTCGTGCCGGGCGAAACGCTGGTCGAGGACGGGCCCTACAAGTTTGTCCGCCATCCCAACTACATGGTGGTGGCCGGGGAAATCTTCATTCTGCCTATGGCTTTTGGGCTGTGGTGGTATGCCATCCTCTTCGCCGCCATCAACGGCGCCCTGCTCTATTGGCGGATCAAGTCGGAGGATGAGGCGCTGAAGCCGCTGCGGGAAAACATTCAGCCACCCGACGCCTGACTAGCCGCCACGCCTTCGATAGGCACTTCCACAGTAATCTTGCCCGCTTTCTCGAATGAGAGTTCGAGATTGAGCTTGCTGCCCTTTTGCAAGGGGGCTCTGAGGCCCGTCAGCATGATGTGCAAGCCGCCGGGCTTCATCGCGACGCTTTGCCCGGGAGCCAAATCAAGCGCCTCCACCGGCTTCATCGATGCAATACCGTCCACAGTTTTCGTATCGTGGAGATGAGCCATGGCGGCGCGGTCGGTCGCGACAGAGAGGAGCCGGTCGGCTTCGGGCCCGCGGTTCTCAAGGGAAATATAGGCGGCGGCGGATTTGGCCTGGGGTGTGGCCGAGGCCCGGGCGAAGCCGCTCATCACCATCACGTCATTGGCCAAAACGCCGGAAGCCAGTGCTAGGATGGCCGCGATCGTCAGAGCCATGGCGGCGAGAAATTCAAACGTGAGTTTGCGCATGGGCCACAGATCACGGAAGATGTGGGCGGGAATGTGCCGGATCATGCGCGGCAAGGCGTCGCGTGCGGCGCTGGCGCTGGCGCTCATGGGTGCGCAAGCTGAGGCCGAGGTTCCGGTGATGATCGAACTGGTGCTGGCGCTCGACAGTTCGGCCAGCGTCGACCGCCAGGAATTCCGGTTGCAGCTTGAGGGGCTCGCCGCAGCCTTCGCGGACCCGGACGTTCTCCGGCAAGTGGAAGCGCTCAAGCCCTATGGCGCGGCAGTTGCTGTCGTGCAATGGGGAGCGCCCGGCGAAACGCGTCTGGTGTTGCCTTTTACGCTCATCGAAAGCAGCCGCGATGCGAAAGCGTTCGGCTTCCAAATCAGCCTGATCGGCCGCTGGATGCATGCAAGCTCCACCTCCATTGCGAGCGGCATTGAAGACAGCCGCGTGCTGATCGAGTCAAACGGTTATGACGGCCTGCGCAAGATCATCGATGTGTCGGGCGATGGCATGGACAATAGCGGCGCCGATCTCAAGGGCGCGAGGCAAAGGGCCGCCGCCGCGGGCATCACGGTGAACGGGCTGCCGATCATGGCCGATGATGCGACTCTTGATATTTATTACCGGGAGCGTGTGATTATCGGGGCGGAGTCCTTCATCGAACCGGCGCACGACTTTCGCGACTATATCCGCGCCATCAAGGAAAAATTGCTGCGCGAGTTGCGCCCGCTGCAGTCGTAACTCCTCTCCCCTGTGGGGAGAGGAAGGGGCCCAAGCGAAGCTTGGGAAGGTGAGGGCTGTCACCTGGCGTTTTGCACCGTAACCCCTCATCCTCCCATCGCTAAAGCGATGGGCCCCTCCTTCTCCCTATGGGAGAAGGGAAGGAGGTCGATCAGCCTTCCCGCAGCGGCGCGGAGGTCCCTTTCGGCGAAGCCCGCGAAGCTGAGCAGGAGGCCTTGGTCGCGTTTGCGTCCGGTGTAGTGGCTGGAGAGGGATTGCACCTCGATGCCGGCGCGGGCGAGGCGCTGGACAAGTTTTTCGTCGTCAATGTCTTGTCGCAATCGCAACAGCAGCATCAATCCTGAGGGCGATGCGTCGATCATATACAGTTTTCCATCTTCCGGCTTGAGCGCTGCGATCAGCGCGGCGCGGCGGGCGGCGTAGATGCGGCGCATGCGGCGGATGTGAATGGCGAAGGCGCCGGAGTTCATGAATTCCGCAAGCGCTGGCTGGGCCATGAGCGAAGGCGGCGCGCCATGGGCCAGACGCTCCTCGCGAAACCTCCCCGTCATCGCCTTGGGCACGACGATGAACCCCAAACGCAGAATCGGCGAGAACACCTTTGAGAAGGTGCCCGAATAGATGACGCGCGCATGGGCATCGAGACTCATAAGCGCCGGCAGCGGGCGGCCCACATAACGATACTCGCTGTCGTAATCGTCTTCGATCACAATGGCCTCGGCTTCCGCCGCCCAATCGAGAAGTTCGAGGCGGCGCGTGAGCGGCATAGTAACGCCGGTTGGATATTGGCGGGCCGGCGTCACAAAGGCAGCGCGGGCATCACCGGCGGTCTCACGGCCCTTTGCCACCACGAGGCCCTCGCCATCGACGGGAACCGCTGCCGTCACCACGCCGCCCAAGGAGAAGACGCGCCGCGCCGTCGGATAGCCTGGCTCCTCCATCCAGATCTTGTCACCGGCTGAAAGCACGGCGCGGTTGATGAGGTCGAAGGCATCCATGCCACCCGCCGTCACGATCACCTGCTCCGCGTCGCAGGAAATGCCGCGCCATTCGAAAAGATGGCGGGCAATCGCCAAGCGAAGCGGCATCCAGCCGAAGGCGTCATTGTGTTCAAGGAGGGCGATCGGCGGATTGCGCCAGTAGCGGCCAAGCAGCCGGCCCCATTCGTCGTGGGGGAAATTCTCCCAATCGACGAGGCCGTGGCGGAACGGCCTCGCGGGCTGGCGGCGGCTCTCGGGTTTTGCTGTGGAGGGAGCCGCTTTGCCGATTTGCGGCGTGAGCAACGCTTCGGGAAGTTCCGGGGCAACTCTCGTCCCCGAGCCGGAGCGGGTTTCCACATAACCTTCGCTCAGGAGCTGCTCATAAGCCTCAACCACCGTGGCGCGGGCCACGTCGAGCTCTTCGGCAAGTGTCCGGGTCGAGGGCAGCTTGGCCTGCGGCTTAAGCCTGCCGTTCAGCACCAGCCCCCTGATCTGGCGGGCGATTTGCGACTGGATGGGCTCCCGGTCTTGGCGATCGATGCCGATCTCGCTGGCCGAGGTGCCTAAAAGCGGTCTGTTCATTGGGGGGCGTTTTGGTCCTTTCCTCCAGACCATATCGCAGCCATGGGAAAGCTGCAAACCCGAGGACCACCCATGACGGAAGCTCCCAGCGAGAGAACGCGGGTCAAGCGGCTCAACAAGCGCGCCAAGTATGATGCCGAGACAGTGCATGCCATCCTGGATGCCATGCCCATCTGCAATGTGGGCTATGTGTTCAACGGCTCACCCTATGTGACGCCGACCCAGCAATGGCGCGAGGGCGATCACATTTACTGGCACGGCTCATCGGCGAGCCGCATGCTGGAAACCTGCGAAAGCGCTGAAGTGTGCGTGACAGTGAGCATCATCGATGGCTTCGTGATGGCGCGCACGGGCTTCCACCATTCCTGCAACTATCGCTCGGTGATGGTGTTCGGGACGGCTTTCAAGGTAACCGACCCCGCCGAAAAACTGGCGCGGCTCAGGACATTCACGGAGCAGCTTTTTCCGGGACGCTGGGAGATACTGCGTCCGCCCACGGCACAGGAACTCAAAGCCACGACGATGCTGGGCTTGTCTTTGAACGAAGCCTCGGCGAAAGTGCGCACCGGCCCGCCGGGCGATGATGAGGAGGATTACGCATTGCCGATCTGGGCCGGTGTTATCCCCGTCCGCATGGAAGTCCTTCCGCCTACGGATGATCCGCGCCTGCTGCCGGGGTTGAAGCCGCCCGCTCATATCGCGTCGTTTAGAATCGGATGAAACTTCTCGTTTTCCAGCATATCGCCTGCGAGCACCCGGGCATCTTCCGAACATTCTTGAAGGAAGATGGACTGTCCTGGAATGCGGTGCAGTTGGATGAAGGCGATGCGGTCCCGCCGCTTGAGAACTATGACATGCTGTGGGTGATGGGCGGCCCCATGGATGTGTGGGATGTGGAGGAGCATCCTTGGCTCGTTCCTGAAAAGCAGGCGATCCGGCGCTGGGTTCGCGAATTGAAGCGGCCGTTTCTCGGTGTCTGCCTCGGTCATCAGTTATTGGCGGATGCGCTGAACGGTACCTGCGGACCGCAGCGCCCGCCGGAAGTCGGCATCCTCGATGTTGATCTCACGGAGGCGGGCAAGGCCGATCCCGTATTCGGTTCCCTGCCCGCGCGCGCGAAGGCGCTGCAATGGCATGGGGTGCGCGTGGCGCAAGCGCCCGAGGGTGCCGTGGTGCTGGCGAGTTCCGGCGTCTGCGCCGTTCAGGCCATGCGGATCGGCAACAACGCCTATTCGATGCAATATCATGTGGAACTCGAGCCCGACACGATCACCAACTGGGGGCAAATCCCCGCCTATGAGCAATCGCTAGAGAAGGTGCGCGGCCCCGGCGCCCTTGCCGCTCTGGCCCAGGAAGCCGAGCCGCTGATGGACGGCTTCATCGCCAACGCGCGGACGCTGTATCGGAATTTCATGCGGGCTGCGAAATAATGATGCGTCCTGTGGGCAGTTGAAACTCCGACCTCCGGTTTTTCAGCTTTGTTTTGGTTGGCCAAAGGAGACGAGCGTTGTTTTCAATGAACTCGTTTACGGGAATGCGAGTACTGTCGCTGGTACGGGACGGAGACTACGCGCATGCAGGCGAAGAGGAAGCCATCGAGCTCGCCATGAAGCCGATCGCGAAACGAGCCGATCAGGTCATTGTCGATGCAGGATGCGGACGGGGCGGCACGGCGAACTATCTTCGTGAGAACGGGTGGGGATCCGTCGTTGGATTCGATATCGAACCGGCGTCGATTAAGGCCGCCCGCCAGGCATATCCAGGCGTCAGGTTTCACGTGTGTGACGTTTGTGATGTCGATAAGACAATCGGCGTCAAGGCAGACGTCTTGTGCATGTTCAATGCCTATTACTGTTTTCCGGACCAGGCCCGGGCACTTCGCGCGTTGCGGAAAGTTTCGAAGAAGGGCGCGCGAATGGTGATCTTTGATCACGTGGATCGCGGAAGCTATGACTGTCACGCCCTCCTGGACGCCGGCAAACCTTTTCTTCCCAATCCGCCGATTCTCTCGCAATTTCCTAAGGTGCTCGAGGCTAGCGGATGGAAGGTCGAAACGATAGAAGAGGCGCATAACTCATATGCCAGATGGTATACCAACCTGGTTTCGAGGATCGAGTCAAAGCAGCCTGAAATCGTCGCCCTGGCTGCGCGGCCGGATATGATCATGTTCTTTCACTCTATCGCGGCTTGTTGAAGGCCGCGCTAGAAAACGACTTGGGGGCCGCGTTCATCCACGCGACTCCTGACGAATAAGGTTCTGAGGTGGAACCGCTGATGGGACGGCTTCATCTCCAATGCACGGATGCTGTGTATCATAGTTTCATGCAAGCCGTTCGGTAGCTTTCCAAAGATCCGTCATTCCGGCGAAAGCCGGAATCCCGCTTAAGCTAAGCTGGACCCCCAGCTTTCGCTGGGGTGACAGGTGGCTGGGTTAATTTGCGACTGCGTCGATGATCCGCACCCAGCTTTTGATACCGCGCTCAAAGCTTGAGAGATTGTATTTCTCGTTGGGGCTGTGGATGGCGTCGTCGTCGAGGCCGAAGCCTACAAGGATTGAATCCATGCCGAGGATATCCTTGAAATAGCGGCAGATTGGAATGGAGCCGCCGGAGCCGATCAGCACGGCTTCGCGGCCCCATTCATCCTTCAAGGCCTTGGCGGTGCGGGCGATCAGCGGATTGTCCTCTCTGATCTCGGTTGCCGGGCTGCCGCTGCCTTCGCCGGAGAATTCGATCTTGCAATCCTTGGGGATAAGAGCCCTTGCGAATTTCTGGAAGACTCTGCGCACCTTCATTGGGTTTTGCTTGCCAACCAACCGGAAAGTGAATTTGGCGTGAGCCTTGGAGGGAAGCACCGTCTTGACGCCCGGCTCCGTATAGCCGCCCCAGATGCCGTTCACCTCCGCCGTGGGCCTGGCCCAGATGAGCTCAAGCACGCTCCTGCCCTTCTCCCCGGAAGGCTGCGACAGGCCAACACCGCCCAGAAATTTCTTTTCCGAGAACTTGAGGGCCTGCCATTGTTGTTTGGTCGCCTTGGGCAGATCGGAGACGCCGTCATAAAATCCCGGGATCATCACCTTCCCGTTTTTATCGTGAAGGGCGGCGATCAGCTTTCCCAGAACGCGGATCGGGTTCATTGCCGCTCCGCCATACATGCCCGAATGCAAGTCTATGCGCGGGCCGGTTATCGTGACTTCCTCGTTTATGAGGCCGCGCAGTCTCGTGGTGATGGCGGGCGTCTTCGCGTCCCACATATTGGTGTCACAGACGAAGGCGGCATCGCAGGAGAGTTCCGCCTTGTTAGCCTTGAGGAAGGGAATGAGAGAGGGTGAGCCTGACTCCTCCTCGCCCTCGATCAGGAAGGTTGCCTTTATCGGGAGGGAGCCGGTGGCGGCAATCCAGGCCCGGGACGCTTCAACGAAGGTCATCAGCTGGCCTTTGTCATCGACAATGCCACGTCCATACATACGCTCGACGCCTTCCTCCCCCTTTTTCAGAACGGGCTCAAATGGCGGCGTTTTCCACAGCTCGAGCGGATCGGCCGGCTGCACGTCATAGTGGCCGTAGAACAGGAAATGCGGCGTTTGAGCGGAGGTTTCCTTCGGAAAATAATGGGCGACCACCATGGGCCTTCCGGAGGTCGCTCTGACGCTGGCCGCAAAACCCATGCCCTGCAATTCCGCCACGAGAGTATCGGCGGCCCGTTCGCAATCGGCGGCGTGGAGGGGGTTGGTTGAAACGGAGGG
>JBGTJO010000035.1:0-17102 GCA_041745135.1 Aestuariivirga sp.
CGTTACCGCCAAACCGGTCCATCTGCCTGGGGTGTGGGGCACCTACATGGATGCGGTTTACCCAGGCAAGCCCATCATTGAAGGAGGCCAGACGTCGACGGGCTCCGTTGTCGCCTGGTTCAAGCGCCACTTCGCCGAACATATGAGTTTCGACGCGTTGAACGCGGCAGCGGCGGCGTTGCCGCCCGGCTCGGAAGGGCTTCTGGTGCTCGATCATTTCCAGGGCAACCGCACGCCCTACACCGACGCGCTGTCGCGGGGTGCGATCACCGGGCTCACCCTGAAACATAATCAAGCGCATTTGTTCCGGGCCATCATCGAAGGCATTTGTCTTGGCACAAGGCTCATCATCGATAACTTCGGCGATGCGTTCGCGCCGCACCGCATTGTCGTGGCGGGCGGCGCCACGAACTCGCCGCTGTGGCTGCAAATTCATGCCGACACCCTCGGCCTGCCGATAGAATTGACCGAAGTTCCCGATGCGCCCGCCCTCGGCTCGGCAATTCTTGCCGCCCATGGCGCGGGGAAATTTACAACCATCGAAGATGGCTGCCGCGCCATGGTGCGGCGGAAGCGGGTTGTCGAGCCCAACCCTGAGGCCACGCGGTTCTACGAAAGCGAGATGCTGCCCCGGTATGCCAAACTCTACGGCGCGCTGAAGAGTATGCGCTGAACACCTCTCCCCTTTGGGGAGAGGGAGGGGCCCGTTGCGAAGCAACGGGAGGGTGAGGGCGGTGCTTTGATTGCAGGACCTGGTCCCCTCATCCTCCCACGCCTGACGGCGTGGGCCCCTCCTTCTCCCCATGGGAGTAGGGTTAGAGGGGCTTCAATTTTGCTTCTATCTGGGCGCGGCGGGGTTCGAGAAAGGGTGGCAATGACAGGGTCTTGCCGAGGCTCGCTACCGTTTCGTCGGTGGCGAAGCCGGGGCCGTCGGTGGCGATCTCGAAAAGGATGCCGCTGGGCTCGCGGAAGTAAAGGCTCTGAAACCAGAAGCGGTCGACTGGCCCGCTGTTGGCGATACGCATGTCCTTGAGGCGTTGGGTCCAGGCTGGATAATCCGTAGACGGAATATTGAAGGCAACATGGTGGACGCCGCCGGCTCCCTGGGTCGCGCGATGTAGATCAGGCTCGACGGCCACATGCAGTTCCGCCACCGCGCCGCGTCCCGCCATTTTGAAGACGCGGATATCCCCGTCGCTCATGGCGGGCGTCATGCCCATGACGCCGGTGAGAATCGCTTCGGTGGGCGCCAGATCAGGCACGCTGATGGTGATCGGGCCGAGACCGCGGATCTGGTGCTCCTCGGGAACCGGGCTTTCCTTCCAGACATGGGTCTCGCCCGCACCTTCATCGATAACAAGAGCAAGGCGCTGGCCTTCAGAATCTTCGAAATCGAGGGTAGGGCGACCGCAGCTCTCATGCATTTTTTCGTGTTTGATCCCGAGGGTCGAAAAACGTTGGGACCAGTAGTCCATGGATTTTTTATCGATGCGAAAACCCGTACGGCAGATAGAGTTGCCGCCCCGCCGTTCAGGGGCCGCCGGCCAATCGAAGAAAGTAATGTCGGTGCCGGGCGAGCCCATGCCGTCCGCGTAGAACAGGTGGTAGGAGCCGGGGTCGTCCTGGTTCACGGTCTTCTTGACCAGCCGCAGGCCCAGCGACTGCGTATAGAATTTGTGATTGGCCGGCGCATCGGCGGTGATGGCGGTGAGGTGATGGTAACCGTTCAGCTGCATCGTGCCTCTCCGTTATCCGTCACCCCAGCGAAAGCTCGGGTCCCGCTTTGACATGAAGCGGGATTCCGGCTTTCGCCGGAATGACGAGACTAACCCCCTTGTATGCGCGGCAGAAGATAGATTTCAGCGCCTGCTGGAAACTTCTCGTCCCAGCTGTCGCGGAAAATCTTGCCGTTGATCGAAACCGCGATGCCGCGCGCGATGTGGGGTTCCATGCCGGGATATTGCTCACCGAGCTTGCGGAACATCTCGCGGATGTCGGCAGCCTCGATCTCCACCGAGGAAGCACCGCCCGCGGCGGGACGGAGCGCTCCCCAGAGATGGATTTCGGGCATCAGTTCGTTCGAGCGCCGTCAATCGCCTTAAGGATGCGGGGCGGCGACATGGGCACATGAGTCATGCGCACGCCGGCGGCATTCGAAACCGCGTTGCCGACGGCCGCAAGCGGCGGGACGATCGAGGTCTCGCCGACGCCCCGCACGCCATAGGGGTGATTGGGATTGGGGATTTCGAGGATCACCGTGTCGATGAACGGCAAATCGGAGCAGACGGGGATGCGGTAATCGAGGAAACCCGCATTCTGCAGGCGGCCATCCTTGCCGTAGATATATTCCTCGTTGAGCGCCCAGCCGATGCCCTGCGCGGCGCCGCCCTGGTATTGGCCTTCGACATAGGTCGGATGCACCGCTTTGCCGGCATCCTGGATCACCGTGTAGCGCAGGATGTTGGTCTTGCCGGTTTCAGGATCGACTTCGACATCGCAAATATGAGTGGCGAAGGAAACGCCCGCACCGTCCGCCACGATCTCATTATGACCAGCGATGGGGCCGCCGGTGTTGCCGGCTGCGGCGGCGATTTCCTTGAGCGACATGGGCGCCAGGTTGCCGTGCGATTCGCCGATGGCCTTTGCTTGGCCGTCTTCCCAGACGACATCGTCGAGGGGAATGTCCCAAGTTTTGGAGGCGCGCTCACGGAGGATCTTGATAGCGTTGCGGGCCGCGAAGACCGTCGCCATGCCGGAGGAGAACGTGCCGCGGCTGCCATCGGTCATGTCGTTGTGGCCGATCGTGCCGGTATCGCCGATGACAACCTTCACCTGCTCATAGGGCACACCAAGTTCTTCCGCCGCGATGAGCGTCAGTGATGCACGCGAACCGCCGACGTCGATGGTGCCCACCGTCACCGTCACCGTGCCATCGATGCCGATGTTGATGTCGGTGCAGGTCTGGCCGCCGAAGTTGAACCAGAAACCGCAGGCCATGCCACGCCCCTGGTTCTTGCCCAGCGGTGCCTGCATGTGCGGATGGTTTTTCGCGGCTTCAAGTGTTGGGCCAATGCCGATAGGGCCATAGACCGGGCCATAGGAAGATTTGGTGCCTTCGCGGGCCGCGTTCTTCAGGCGGAACTCGACGGGGTCCATGCCCAGCTTGTGGGCGAGTTCATCGACCACGCTTTCGACGGCGAAAGCCGCCATGGGCGCTGAGGGCGCGCGATAGGCCGCCGTCTTGGGGCGGTTGACCACCACCTCGTAGCCGACCGTCTTGACGTTCGCGAGATCGTAACAGGCAAAGGATGTCATGGCGCCAAGCTCGGCCCAGGCGCCGAGATAGGGACCACCAGAATAGCGGAGCGTTGCTTCCGCCGCGACGATGGTGCCATCTTTGCGGGCACCGATCTTGACGTCGATCGAGGTAGCGTTGGTGGGGCCTGAGGCGCGGAATACTTCCTCGCGGGTCATGACGAGCTTCACTGGGCGGTTGGCCTTGCGCGACAGGGCAAGGGCTACCGGTTCGCACCACACATGAGTCTTACCGCCGAAGCCGCCGCCGATCTCGGAGGCGGTGACGCGCAGCTTCGAGACATCCATGCCGAGGAGCTGGGCGCACTGGTTGCGATAAACGAAATGTCCCTGGGTGCAGACCCAGAGTTCGCCATGGCCGTCGGGGCCGACGCTGGCGAGGCAGGCATGCGGCTCGATATAGCCTTGGTGGGTTTGTTCGGTCTTGAAGGAGCGCGAGACGACGACTTCGGCTTCCTGGAAGCCCGCGCCCACATCACCATGGCCGAATTCCGTGCGTTTGGCGATGTTGGAGGCCTTGTTCGGTTTGGGCTCCACGCCCTCCGTGAACATTTTGGAATGCAGCACGGGGGCTGAAGGCTTCATCGCTTCGTCCACATCGGTTACGTGCGGCAGGATTTCGTAGTCGATCTTGATGAGCTTCAACGCTTCGCGCGCCGTCTTGGCGTCAATGGCGGCGACAGCGGCAACCGCGTGGCCATCGTAGAAAGCGGTCGTCCGGGCCATGCAGTTTTCGAGCACGTCGAACATGCTTTTGTCGCCATCGGTCAGATCGGGCATGTCGGCGGCCGTCACCACAGCTTTGACGCCGGGCAGCTTCTCGGCTTTGGACGCATCAATTTTCCTGATGCGGGCATGGGGGTGGGGCGAGCGCAGGATGCGCCCGATGAGCTGGCCGGGGGCGTTGGCGTCAGCGCCGTATTTGGCGCGGCCCGTCACCTTGTCGATGCCATCGGGGCGGAGCGGGCGGGTGCCCACGGATTTGAATTTCTGGTTGGTGAAGCTCGTGTCCATCGACATGATCAGGCTCCTCTCATTTCTCTGGCGGCGTCCTGAACGGCGCGCACGATCTTGTCATAGCCGGTGCAGCGGCAAAGATTGCCGGCGAGGCCGAAGCGGATCTCTTCCTCGTCGGGATCGGGATTGCGGGAGAGCAAAGCGCGCGCCGCGATCAGAAAACCCGGCGTGCAGATGCCGCATTGCAGCGCCGCATGCTCGATGAATTTGCGCTGCAGGGGATGGAGCTTGTCGCCATCCGCCATGCCTTCCACGGTTTCAATCTCACGGCCCTCGGCTTCAACGCCGAGTGCGAGACAGGAGCAAACAAGCCGGCCATCGATGGTGATGCTGCATGCGCCGCAATCGCCGGTGCCGCAGCCTTCCTTGGCGCCCGTCAGGCCCACGCGGTTGCGCAAGGCGTCGAGCAGCGTTTCATCGGGCTCGCAGATGAAATCGATTTGATCGCCATTGATGGTGGTTGAAACTTTGACGGACATTACTTTCCTCCTGCGCGGCCAAAGGCGATTTTGGCGGCGCGCTTGCCGAGAACGGCGGCAACCTTGGTTCTGAATTCGATGGTGCCCCGCTTGTCATCGATGGGACGGCAGGCGGCGGAGCAGGCGCGTCCCAGTTTTTCCAGAGCCGCCTCGTCGAGACTGGTGCCGATGATGGCCCTCGCGGCATCCGGAACGAGCAGCACGGTCGGCGCTACAGCTCCGAGCGACACGCGCGCGTCTTTCACCATGCCTTTGGCATCGAGCGAGAGGCTGACGCCGCAGCTCACCACGGCGATATCCATTTCGCTGCGCGGAATGAAGCGGAGATAGGCATCACCGGACCGAGCAGGGCGCTTCGGCAGCACGATGGCTTCGACGAGTTCGCCCTTTTTGAGGGACGTCTTGCCGGGCCCGATGGCCACGAGTTCTACTGGAATACTGCGTTTGCCCTTGGGACCCGCGATCTGGGCCATTGCCCCAGCGGCCACCATGGCGGGAACGCTATCGGCGGCGGGACCTGCGTTACACATATTGCCGACGATGGTGCAGCGGCCCTGCACCTGCTTGGAGCCGATGAGGTTGGCCGCTTCGACGACGCCCGGCCAATCCCGGATCAGCGCCTTGGTCTCGCCGAGCTCGGCGCAGGATACGGCGGCGCCGATGGTCCAGCCCGATGCTGTCTTTTTCACCTGACACATCGCCTTGATGCGCTTGATGTCAACCACGAGATCGGGCTCGATGTAGCCGCCCTTCATGCGCACCAGAAGATCGGACCCGCCGGCCAGCACATAGGCGTTGCCCTTGGCCTTGGCGAGAAGGGCCACGGCGGCCTGCGTGGTTTGCGGTGCCTCGTATTGCATCATGCCACCCTGATGTTTGATTTTCGCCGGCTCTTTTGGGCCATGGAAGGGGGTCAGGTCAATAAGCGCAGACGGCATGGCTCCATGATTGTATTGAGATTTTACATTTGACAGTCCTTCGATTTTTGGCGGACAGTGCCGGCAGGGCATAGAAATTAACAGGTGCCTGCCACAGGGAGGAATGAATGACCAGGAGTTCGACTTGGAGATCGGCCATTTTCGCCGCGACAGCGCTCGCGGCCACGATATTGACGCCAGTATCCGCCCAGACGGTTGAATCGACCGACCCCATCAAGATCGCCTTGTTCGATTGGACGAGCGTCAATCTCAACGCCAAGATTCTCGGCGGCATTCTGGAGAAGCTTGGCTACACGGTTGAATATCCCACCGCGGATTATCTTTCGAGCCTGACCACCAGCCTCACCAATGGCGATGTGACGCTAGGCGTCGAATATTGGGACACGACGGCTGGCGAGGCTATGAAAGCTTCGGAAGACACAGGCCAGACGGAGCGGCTCGGCCAGCTCGGGCCCAAGGCCAAGGAAGAGTGGTGGTATCCTTCTTATATGAAGGAAAAATGCCCGGGCCTGCCCAATTGGGAAGCGCTCAAGGATCCAAAATGCGCGGAAGCGTTTTCAACAGCCGAAACCGCACCCAAGGGCCGTTATCTGGGTGGCCCGGTGACATGGGAAGGCTTTGACGATGAGCGCGTCGTCTCCCTTGACTTGCCGTTCACGGTCATCCACGCCGGCACCGATGCCGCGATGTTTGCCGAACTCGATTCAGCCTATCAGCGCAAGGCGCCGATCATGCTCTGGGTCTATTCTCCCCATTGGGCTCCGGCCAAATATGAAGGCGAGTGGGTCGAGTTTCCGGAACATACCCCGGAATGCTACACCGATCCGAAATGGGGCAGCAATACGGAGAAGGCCTATGACTGCGGCAAGCCCTTCGGCGAGATCTGGAAATTTGCCTGGAAGGGCATGAAGGACAAGTGGCCCGTCGCCTACAAGGTCGCCAAGGCCTATCAGATCGAAGCGGCCGACTTGAACGAACTGTCCGGCGAAGTCGATCTCCAGGGCAAGACGATTGAGGACGTGGCGGCGAGCTGGATCACCGCCAACGAGGCGAAGTGGAGAGCGTGGGCGCAATAGACCGCCTTTCGGGACGCCTTGCTGTGAACACGGACGTATCGGGCGTTGAGATTCAACGCCCGATCAAGCTTTCCTGCCGCAATTTATGGAAGGTGTTCGGCCCCAACGGCGCTGCGTTCCTGCGGGAGCGCGGCGGCACCGTGAGTGCCGCCGAACTGGAAGCGGCCGGGCTGATCGGTGCGGTACGCGCCGCGGCACTCGATGTGCGCGAGGGGGAAATCTTCATCGTCATGGGTTTGTCGGGCTCGGGCAAATCGACGCTGGTGCGCTGCCTCTCGCGCCTCATCGAACCCTCTTTCGGGGAGCTCACCTTCGACGGCCGAGACCTGCTGAAGGCGAGCGAGGCCGAGCTCATCGAAATCCGCCGGCACAAGATGGGTATGGTGTTTCAGCACTTTGCCTTGCTGCCCCACCTGACGGTTCTGGAAAACGTGGCGTTCCCCTTGTTTATCCAGGGGGTCGATAAGAAAGGGCGGGATGCCCGGGCCCATCAGATGGTCGATCTGGTCGGCCTCAAGGGCCGCGAGCGGCATTTTCCCGCCGAGCTTTCAGGCGGGCAGCAGCAGCGCGTCGGCATCGCCCGCTCGCTCGCCGTCGAGCCGCAAATCTGGTTTTTGGACGAACCCTTCTCGGCACTCGATCCGTTGATCCGGCGTGAGATGCAGACCGAGCTCATGCGCCTGCAAGGGGTGCTCAAGAAGACCATCGTGTTCATCACCCATGATTTCGATGAAGCGATCCGGCTCGCCGACCGCATCGCCATCATGAAGGATGGCGAGATCATCCAGATCGGCACGCCGGAAGATTTGATCCTGCAACCGGCCACGGATTATGTGGCCGAGTTCACCCGCGACGTGAACCGCGCCAAGGTGCTATCCGCGCGAAGCCTCATGGCGCCCGCGACTGCAAAAACCGTTGGGCTGAAGACAATTCCGGCATCAGCCAAAATCGCCAGCTTCTCGGCCGAGATCATCGATTCGCCCGCACCCTTCGCGGTCACGGGCCGCGATGGCGCCGTGATCGGTGAGATCACCTCGCGCGCGGTGATCGATCTTCTCTCGGGCAAGGATCGCGGGCTCGCCCATGAGTGACGTAGCGCTCCCCTCATTGAAATCGCCGCTCACGGTCGGGATGGGCCAGGTCATCGTCGCCGGCGCGTTCGCGGCGGCGCTGCTGATCATTATGTTTCCCACGGCCTTCGCCAGCCTTGCTCAATATCCCGACGGCCTGATCGTTCCGTTCAAGGAGTGGATCGCCGCCATCATGGCGTGGATCAAGACGAACTTCACCTGGGCCACCCGTTCCATCACCGCCGCCATCGATGTGCCGTTGCGCTTCACCATGAACCTGCTGGCCAAGGGCTTCAAATTCGGCAGCGGCGATGCGGCATGGACGCTGCCTCGCCTGTCATGGCTCGGCATCACGCTGGTCATGGCCTGGCTTGGCTATCTCTATGGCGGCGTCCGGCTGGCGGCGTTGTGCGGATTGGGTTTCCTGGCGCTGGCCCTGTTCGGCGTGTGGGACAATTCCATGCTCACGCTGGCCCTCATCGCCATCTGCGTACCGTTCTGCGTGGTGGCGGGATTGCTGCTCGGCATCTGGGGCCATTTTTCGCCGCGCTTCAACCAGTGGCTGATTACGCCCGGCCTCGATTTGATGCAAACGATGCCGACCTTCGCTTATCTGATACCAATGCTGCTGCTGTTCGGTGCGAGCCCCGTGTCTGCGCTGCTGGCGACAGCACTCTTCGCAACGCCGCCAATGGTGCGAGCGACGGTGCTCGGGCTCAACAAGGTGCCGCAGGAGATCAAGGATTTCGCCGACATGGCGGGCTGCACCAAGTCGCAGAAGCTGTGGCGCGTGCTGATCCCATCCGCCAAGCCCTCGCTGATGATCGGCGTCAATCAGGTGATCATGCTGGCGCTCAACATGGTCATCATCTCCTCGATGATCGGGGCCGGCGGGCTGGGTTATGATGTGTTGCTGGCGCTCCGCGCGCTCAAAATCGGCCAGGCCATGGAGGCCGGCCTCGCCATCGTCATCATCGCCGTGGTGCTGGATCGGTTGAGCCAGGCGGTGGCGCGAAAGCGGCCCGAAGCCGCTCCCTCCAGCAGTTTGCTGACACGGCATGGCAATCTATTGCTGGCGGTGACTGTCCTTGCCGCCACCACGGCGCTTGCCACTTTGGTGCCAGCACTCAACAGATTGCCCGATTCGCTTACCATCACCACCGCGCCCTATTGGAAAGCGGGTGTCGACTGGATCACCCTCAATTACTTCGATGCCATCGAAGCCATGCGGGTCTTCGTGCTGCTCAATCTGCTCAATCCGCTGCGGGTGGCATTCGAGGGGCTGCCGTGGTTTGGGGTGTTGCTGGTTCTCACGGCACTTGCCTGGCGTCTCGGCGGCTGGGGGCTTGCCCTTGTCATTGCGGCGCTCACCGGTTTTTGCGCGGTCACCGGCCTTTGGCTGCCGGCCATGCAGACGCTCTACCTCGTCGGGGCATCGGCGCTCATCGCAGCGGCGCTCGGAATTCCAATCGGCCTGTGGGCTTCGCGCAGCGACCGCGCCGCAAGCGTCGTAACACCCGTCATCGATACGCTGCAGACCATTCCGTCCTTCTGCTTCATCATTCCGGTGGTCATGCTGTTCCGCGTGGGCGATGTGACGGCGATGATCGCCACCGTCGCCTTCGCCATCGTGCCCGCAATACGCTACACCAATCACGGCATAAGGCAGGTGCCGCACCAATTGATCGAGGCCGGCATCGTCTCCGGTTGCACGAAGTGGCAATTGTTCCGCCGCGTGCAGCTTCCTGTCGCCATGCCGGAGATCATGCTGGGGATCAATCAGACCATCCTGCTCGCCCTCAGCATGATCATCATCGCCGCCATGGTCGGCACGCGCGATCTCGGCCAGGAAGTGTTCAAGGCCCTGTCGAAGGCCGATGCCGGGCGCGGCATCGTGGCGGGGCTGGTCATCGCCTTCATCGGCATCATCGCCGACCGGCTGATCACGGCGCGCGTCAACCGGATGCGCGAGAAGCGGGGCCAGGCGTGAATGTTTCGGCGGAAGACCGGGCGCGCGCTCTCCCGATATGGCGCGGCCTTAAATCCATCGTGCCCCTCAAAGGCGGTGTCAGCAACGCCAGTTTCACTGTCGAAGATGCGACGGGAAAATATGTAGCGCGTGTCGGGGAGGATTACCCCTGCCATCAGGTTTCGCGGGAGCGTGAAGGCATCGCCGCCCAAGCGGCCTTCGAGGCGGGCCTGTCTCCTGAAGTCGTCTACACGGAGAGCGGCATCATGGTGGTGCGCTATCTGGAAGCGCGCACCTTTGGTGAAGCCGATGTCAGAACCAATGCCGGGCGCTGTATCGAAATCGTTAAGCGGTGCCATCAAAACATGGGCAAGCGCATCTCAGGGCAGGGGGCGATCTTCTGGGTGTTTCAGATTCTCCGCGACTACGCCCACACGCTGAAAGCGGGAAAGCATCGCCAGGTGCGCGACATTCCGCGCTGGATGGAAATCGCCGATGCGCTGGAGACGGCCCAGGTTCCGCTTCCCATCGTTTTCGGCCATCACGACCTTTTGCCAACCAATTTCATGGATGACGGCAAGCGCCTTTGGCTCATCGATTGGGAATATGGAGCCTTCGGCACGGCCATGTTCGACCTCGCCAATATCGCGGCGAACAATTCGTTCGTGCAGGAAGACGAGATGCAAATCCTCGAAACCTATTTCGACAGGAAGACTGATGAACCGTTGCTGCGGGCCTTCTATGCCATGAAAACCGCAAGCGCTTTGCGCGAAGCCATGTGGGGCATGGTGTCGGAGCTTCACCTCAACGCCCCCGGAGCTGACTATCCCGCCCATGCGGCCGAATATCTGGCGCGCTTCGAACGCGCCCACGCGGACTTCACCAGCAAATTCGGAGCATCATGACGCCGCTTCCCACGCACGCCCAATTCGTCGTCATCGGCGGCGGCATTATCGGCTGCTCGACCGCCTATCATCTCGCCCGCGACCACAAGGCGGATGTGGTGCTGCTCGAGCAGAACAAACTCACCTCGGGCTCCACGTGGCATGCGGCGGGTCTTGTCGGCCAGTTGCGTTCATCGGCTTCGATCACGCAGGTGCTGAAATATTCCGTCGATCTCTACAAGAAGCTCGACAAGGAAACGGGCCTCGAGACCGGCTGGAAAATGACGGGGTGCTTGCGGCTCGCTACCAACGAAGATCGCTGGATCGAATACAAGCGCCTCGCCACCACCGCGCAGAGCTTCGGGATGGAAATGCATCTTATTTCCCCTAGCGAAGTCAAGAAGATGTGGCCGCTTATGAATGTAGAGGATTTGGTGGGCGCAAGTTGGCTTCCGACCGATGGCCAAGCTTCGCCCACGGATATCTCGCAATCCTTGGCCAAAGGCGCGCGAATGCATGGCGCGAAGATTATCGAGGGCGTGCGCGTCACAGATTTCGATATTGCCAATGGGCGCATCACGGCGGTGAACACCGATCAAGGCGCCATCGCCTGCGAGACGGTGATCAATTGCGGCGGCCAGTGGGCGCGGCAGATCGGCGCGATGGCGGGGGTGAGCGTGCCGCTGCAACCGGTCAAGCATCAATACATCATTACGGAAAAAGTCGACGGACTCGCTACCAATGCGGCGACGATCCGCGATCCCGACCGGCGCACTTATTTCAAGGAGGAGGTGGGTGGCCTCGTTCTCGGCGGCTATGAGCCCAATCCGATCGCCTGGACGCAGGGTGACGTGCCGGGCGATTTCGAGTTTCAGCTTTTCGAGGATGATTGGGATCATTTCGAGCAGCATATGAGCCAGGCGCTCGCTCGCATCCCAGCACTCGAAACAACCGGCATCAAGAAGATGATCAATGGTCCGGAGAGCTTCACGCCTGATGGCAATTTTATTTTGGGGGCCGCGCCGGAAGTTAAAAATTTCTACGTGGGTGCGGGCTTCAACGCTTTCGGCATCGCGAGCGGAGGAGGCGCTGGCTGGGTGCTGGCGCAATGGGCCCACGCCGGCGAAGCGCCGATGGATTTGTGGGTGGTCGACATCCGCCGCTTCTCGGATTTGCATAAGGACCGGCGGTGGACTTGCGACCGCACGTTGGAAGCCTATGGCAAGCATTACACCGTAGGCTTTCCGCATGAGGAATATGTGAGCGGACGGCCCCGCATCGTTTCGCCGCTCTATAAGCGCCTCAAGAAACTCAACGCCAGCTTCGGCTCCAAGCTTGGCTGGGAGCGGCCCAACTGGTTCGCGCCGAAAAGCTCGGAACCGGAAGACGTATATTCCATGGGGCGGCAGAACTGGTTTGCCGCGGTTGGTGAAGAGCACAAGGCCGTACGGGAGCGCGCCGGAGTTTTCGACCAATCCTCCTTCGCGAAATATGAGATGAAAGGAAAGGATGCTGCCGAGGCCCTGTCCTGGATTTGCGCGAACAATATTCCGCGTGCGCCAGGCAAGCTCGTGTACACGCAGATGCTCAACACGCGCGGCGGCATCGAGTGCGATCTGACTGTAGCGCGGCTGGCGGAGGATCGCTTCTATATCGTCACGGGGACGGGCTTTCGCACCCATGATTTCGCCTGGATCGCCGATCATATCCGGCCTGGCCTCGACGCCACGCTGATGGATATCACCGAGCAGTGGGGAACGCTCGCCGTGATGGGTCCAAAATCGCGCGAGGTCATCCAGCAGGTCACAGATGCGGATATGTCCAACGCCGCCTTCAGGTTCGGCGAGGTGCGCGAGATCGCCGTTGCCGGGCACACGCTCCGGGCGCTGCGCGTCACCTATGTGGGCGAACTCGGCTGGGAGCTGCACATTCCAATTGCGGATATCGGCGAAGTTTTCGATGCGCTGATGGACGCGGGTCAGGCGCATGGCATCGCACCTACGGGTTACCGCGCGCTTGAATCGCTGCGGCTTGAAAAGGGCTATCGCGCCTGGGGCTCCGATATCACGCCAAACGACTCACCATTCCATGCGGGGCTTGGCTGGGCGGTGAAGCTCAAATCCAACCAGTCCTTCCTTGGCCGCGAGGCCTGCGAGACGATTGCAACCGCGCCTCTGGCAAAAATGCTGGCGGGATTCACGACCGAGAGTTCCGATACCGTGCTGCTGGGCCGCGAAACGATCCTGCGCGACGGCAAATTCGCGGGCTATCTCACCAGCGGCGGTTATGGCTACACGGTGGGCAAGCCCGTTGGTTACGGCTACATCCGCAACGGTGCCGGCGTCGATGCGGATTATATCCGGTCAGGCTCCTATGAACTGGTGGTCGCCAATCAAAAGAAAAAAGCGAACGTTCATCTCGAGCCGCTGTACGATTCGGGAAACGCAAGAGTCAGATCCTAAACAATTCTCATCATGCCAGGGCTCGAACCGGGCATCCTCTTTGGAGAAAGAAGAGGATGCCCGTATCAAGTGCGGGCATGATGAGAATGCGATTGTTGTCTTATTGGATAGCCATAATCGCTCCGAGCGCTCTCCTCCGTGACCAACCCCGCTTTGACATCGGCTTCGATCAGCGCTGCGTCGCGTTTCTTTGGATCGCCGAAGCCGCCGCCGCCGGGGAGCTCGAGGATCAGGCTGTCGCCGGTGGCGATGACATGGATGCCTTTGTCGGGAAGGGGCTCACCGGAACCTCGGCGCGCGGAACCTTGGCGGCCAGGCTTGCCGCCGTCGCGGCCTTGGGCGGCGAAGCGGATACGGTCGAAAGTGGCGGCGGAGATCGTGAAGGGTGCTGCTTCGCGGTTGGCGATTTCAATCGCCTGCGAGATGCCGCCGCGCCATTGGCCGGGGCCGCCTGAATCGAGGAGAAACTCCTTGCGTTTGAAGTAGAGGGGGCACTGGGTTTCGGTTATTTCGATGGGGATCGTGCCGACACCCGATGGAAAGGCCATGGTGGCGAGCCCATCCTTTCCGGGCCGGCCGCCGATGCCGCCAAGGCCCATGCTGATGACGCTGAAGTTTTTGGCCTTCGCCGTCTCATGGGCCGGCCCGCGACCATGGGCGCTGCTCAGGCTGATGATCCAGATCGAGCCCGCGCTCTCGGCCTGCACTTTGCCGGGAAGCGCCTGGGCGAGGCAGCCGAACACCGCATCCGCGAGCATCTGCCCGATCACATGGCGCGCGGTCACGGGCGAGGGTCGGATCGGGTCGACGCAGGTGCCGGGCTCGGTCACCAGATCGAAGCACGAGAGGGAGCCGATGTTGTTCGGAACATGGGGTGCTATCACCGCTTTTAATCCGAACACGGAGTAAGCATGCGTATACGTGCGTGGGCTGTTGATGCCGTAGATCGAGGCCGGCGATGAGCCTGAGAAGTCGATGGTGATTTTGCCGCCTCTGATGGTGAGCTTGGCTTTGATGGTGATCGGCCTCTCATAGCCGTCGAGCGGCATCTCATAGGACCATTCCCCTTCGGGAAGTGCCCGGATCGCTTCGCGGGCACCCTTCTCAGATTGGGTGAGGATATGCTTCGCCAAGGGTTCAATCGAAGTGAGCTTGAATTCGCGCATCATGGAAATCAGGCGGCGGGCGCCTGTGTCGTTGGCGCTGACGAGGGAGAGGATGTCGCCCCGCACCTCGAGGGGGTTGCGCGAGTTGGCGAGGATGACCGACAACAGCTCCTCGTTGATCTCGCCTTCCTTGCGCATCTTGATGTGAGGAATGAGTGTTCCTTCCTCGAAGGAGGAATTGGCCTTGGCCGACATGCCAACGCCGCCCACATCGATCACATGGCAAGTGGAGGCGAAGAAGGCGACGAGCTTCTTCCCCAAGAAAACCGGCGTCAGCATGACATAGTCGAAGAGATGGCCGGTGCCGAGCCAGGGATCGTTCGTGACATAGACATCGCCCGGCTTCATTGTCTCCCGGGGGAAATGCTTGAAGAAGTGGGCGACCGCCGTCGCCATGGTGTTCACATGGCCCGGCGTTCCCGTCATCGCCTGGGCGATCATATTGCCCTGAACGTCGTAAACGCCGGCGGACAAATCGCCGGCCTCCCGCGTGATGGTGCCGAAGGCGATGCGGAGAAGGGCCTGGGCCTGTTCCTCGACCACGGCGATAAGCCGGTTCCACATGACCTGGGTGCGGATGGCGGCGAGGGCTGCGTTGCTCATTAACGGTTACTCCTCACCCTGAGGTGCCCGGCGCAGCCGGGCCTCGAAGGGTCCGCCGCCGCCCGTGGCCATGCTTCGAGGCTCGCGTTCCGCTCGCACCCGAGCCATGAGGAGATGTGCAATCATCTGCTTCGCTCCAGGACAATATAACCCAGGCCGTTGATCGAGGCTTTGAAGTTGGCGCCGACGATCGTTGAGGTTTCATCTTCCGCGATGATCGCGGGGCCCTTGATGGCGCTGCCAGGTTTCATGTCGAAGCGCCAATAGACGGGAGCTGCAACCTGCCTGCCCAAGGCCGGATCGTAAATGGTGTGGCGGCTCCGCGCCACGGGCGGCGATCTCCTTGAAACAGCGGCAACGCGCTTTGGCCTCGTGGGGTTCGACGCGACGGTGACCGACCAGGTGATCGCCTCGGCCTCCTGATTGGGAATGCGGAGGCCGTAGACTTGTTCGTACAGCTTTTCAAAGGCGGCCTTGAGTCTGCGCCCGTCGGCATTGGTGAGCTTGCGGGCGGAAACTGGAACGCGAATTTCATGGCCCTGGCCCACATAGCGGCAGTCAGCGATGATTTGCACGGTGGCGCGAGCGCCCTTCAGGACCGGATCGACGACAGCGCGGGCATCGCCGGTCATCTGGTTCAGCAACTTGTTGACGCGGTCGGCATCGAAGGCTTCGAGCGAGACCATGGCGCTCTTGGTAATTTCATAGGCGACGGGAGCGCGGAGGAAGCCAATGGCGGAACCGACGCCCGCGCCTTTCGGCACGATGATGGACGAGACGCCTACTTTCTCAGCCAAGCTACAGGCATGGAGCGGCGCTCCGCCGCCGAAGGCGATCATGGTGCATGAGGAAATATCGCGGCCGCGTTCGATAGCGTGGACGCGAGCGGCATTCGCCATGTTCTCCTCGACGATTTCAGTGACACCCGCGGCAGGCCAGAAATCCTTCAAGTCCAGCTTGTCGCCAATGTGCTTTCGCAGTGCCGCTTGGGCACTTACTTCATCGAGCCTGATCTTTCCGCCGGCGAAATAGGCTGGATCGATCTTGCCCAGCGCCAGGTTTGCATCGGTCACGGCGGGCTCGGTGCCGCCGCGGCCATAGCAGACGGGGCCTGGCGTTGAACCCGCGCTGTCAGGTCCTACGGTGATGCGATTGAGCTTATCGACGCGGGCGATGGAGCCGCCGCCGGCGCCGATCTCCACCATCTCGATCACCGGAATGCGGACGGGGATGCCGGAGCCCTTCATGTCGCGATAGGCGCGGGCGATCTCGAATTTGCGTGCCCGCTCCGGCTCGCCATCGGTGAGCAAGCATATCTTCGCGGTAGTGCCGCCCATGTCGAAGGAGAGCACTTCGCCAAGCCCGCATTCAGCCGCGATCTCGCTCGCCAGAATGGCGCCGCCCGCTGGACCCGACTCGACAAGGCGGATGGGAAAGCGCGCCGCGGTTTCAAGCGTCGTCAAGCCGCCACCCGACATCATGAGGAAAAGCGGCGCTGCGAGGCCCATCTCCTGCAATTGATCGCGCAGGCGATGCAAATATCCCGCCATCAGGGGCCGCACATAGGCGTTGGCGACTGTGGTCGAGAAGCGTTCGAACTCGCGTATCTCGGGCGCTACTTCGCTGGAGATGCAGATCGTCACGTCACTGGGAAGCGCGTTGGCCAGAACTTCGCGCACCCGGCGCTCATGCGCGTCATGGGCATAGGCATGGAGGAAGCCGATGGCCACGGCTTTCACGTTCTCAGCCGTGAGTTTTTCGGCAAGGTCCTGCAATGATGTTTCGTCGAGCGGTACCATCACGTCGCCATCGGCCGAGAGGCGCTCGCGCACGGTGTAGCGCCGGGTGCGGGGAACCAGCGGCACGGAGCGCTCGATCATCAAATCATAATGGTCGAAGCGTTTCTCATAACCCTGTTCGAGAATGTCGCGAAACCCTTCGGTGGTGATGAAGGCAGTCACAGCGCCCTTGCGCTCGATCAACGCGTTGGTGGCAAGCGTCGTGCCGTGGATGAAGACGCTGACATCGCGGGCGTCCAAGCCGGATTGTTCGAGAACGAGACCGATCCCCTCGATCACGCCCAGTTCGGGCGCATCAGTGGTCGTCAGAACCTTTCCGCTCCA
>JBGTJO010000036.1:0-4614 GCA_041745135.1 Aestuariivirga sp.
GGCGGCCTCCGATTACCGGCTGAGTTCATTTCTTGCCCACTGGGCAGAAGATGTCGCCGACGCGGCCATCGCGGCGTTCCTCCGCCACAGCAGCATCCGGGCCGAAGGGATGCCCCCCGAAGCCGTGCCGCATGGCGACAACGGCTTTGGCCCAGGTGCGGGTCGGGTCGCGCGACGCGAAGAGTTGCATCACCGATTGGGCTATTACCGGGATCGGAGCCTCCATGCGCAGGGCATCGGCGACCAGCCAGTTCACCTCGCCAGTATCCTCGATATAGCTCGTGGGCTGGCTTAATGCCGGATCCGTGGCGAGCGCTTCAGCGAGAAGATCGATGAGCCACGAGCGAATGACCGACCCATGCCGCCAGCATTCGAGCACGCCATCAATATCAAGGGTCTCGTGAAAGCGGCCGAGCAGGCTGAAGCCCTCGCCGATCGCCTGCAGCATCCCAAACTCGATGCCATTGTGAACCAGCTTGACGAAATGGCCGCTGCCGGGAGGTCCGGCATAGACGTACCCGCCATCGAGCGCTAGCTGGCGCAGGACAGGTTCAACCTGAGCCGCGACGGCGGGATCTCCGCCAACCATGAAACAAGCGCCGTCCCGCGCTCCCGGCACGCCGCCCGACGTTCCGACGTCAAGAAACTCGATGCCTTTCGCCTTTAGGCGATCATGGCGCCGGATGGAATCCCCCCAATATGAATTGCCGCCATCGAGCACGATGTCACCAGGTTCCAGGGATGCGGATAACCGCTCAAGCATCTCATCCACGGGCGGTCCCGCGGGGATGTAAAGGATAACCATGCGCGAAGTAGGCAGTTGCCTAAAGCCTGATACGTCCGCAACCTCGACCAAGCCAGCGGCAACCAACTCCTTTGAGGCACCGCCCAGTGTCAGGCCGGTGACACCAAGTCCTTTGCTCAGCGCTAGACGTGCCAAGCCTCCGCCCATGCGGCCCAGCCCAACCACTCCCAATCCGTTGATGCCCATCCGCCGTCCTCATTGCGCGGGAGAAGAACGTTTGGACGCCGCACAAGTTCGATTGCGGCGATTTTCTTTTTTCCGATTTGAGAACAGTCATCGAAATCAGCGGGCGGTGGGTGATGTCCAATGGCCTCTCAACCTTCGCCACGAAACGCGGGATAAAGGCTCATGCCGCCGTCAATCACCAGGCTGGTCCCGGTGACATAATCCGACGCGTCCGAAGCGAGCCAGGCGACAGCGCGCGCCACGTCTTCCGGTACGCCGATGCGGCCATAGGGAATGAGCTTGAGCAGGTTCTCCGTTTCTTCCGGCGTGTTCCGGCTCTGAGCGTTGATCGGCGTGCGGATGGCCCCGGGCGCCACCGAATTCACCCGAATTTTCATCGGCGCCAGTTCTTGCGCCATGGATTTCATCAACAGCATCATCCCGCCTTTCGACGCGGCGTAGTTCGCCTGATAAGCCCAGGGAATGAACTGGTGGACCGAACTGGTGAAGATGATCTTGCCCTTGGCCGCGGAAAGGGCCGCATCGGGCCCGCGCCGCAAGAATTCGCGCGTCGCAGCCCGCGCGCTGAGAAATGCGCCGGTCAGATTGACGTCGATCACCGCCTGCCAGTCGGCGAGACTCATTTGATCTATCGGGGGCTCGCTCGATGCCGGCATTGGCGATCATGATGTGCAGCGTGCCGAAACGCCCGCACTGTTTCGGCCACCATTGCCTCGACCTCATCCTCCTTTGAAACGTCGGCGGCAATGGCGATGGCCTTTCCACCGGCCGTTTCGATTTCCCCGACCACTGTGGCCGCTTTGTCGCCTGACGTTTTGCTGGGCGGATAGTTGACAACCACGGCGGCGCCTGCGGCCGCCAGCGCGCCTGCGACCGCACGTCCGATGCCGGACGACGCGCCAGTGATGATCGCAACCTGGCCGGACAGGTCTTGCGGAAGCATACACGCCTATTCCAGAAATTCGACCGTCACGCCCGGCTCGACCAGCTTCGCTAGTTCCTCCGCATCCCAATTGGTCAGCCGCACGCAGCCGTGCGATGCCGTCTTGTCGATCGCTGCCGGTTCGGGCGTCCCGTGGATGCCGTAGGTCGGTTCCGATAGGTCGATCCACACCGAACCGACAGGATTGTTCGGCCCGGGAGGGATTTTCAGAGCCTCGGTGTTGTCGCCCTGCTGGAAGTTGACGTCGGGCTGGTAGTAATAGGCCGGGTCGAAGGCGATCGCCCGCACCTCGTGCGTGCCGGACGGCGAGGGGTTCTCGGAACTGCCGATGGTCGCAGGGTAGGCGGCCAGGAGCTTGCCGCCGCGATCATAGGCGCGCAGCTGCGCCTTGGCCTTGTCCGCCTCGATGCGGGCCACCTCGCCCTCGAGTTGTGAGCCGCGGACATCGGCCACGATGAGTTTGGAACCGGCCGACCAGTTTGCCCCGCTGTTCAGGCCGATGAGCAGGTCGATGTCCATATGGAAGCGCTCGGAAAGCATTTCTTCAAGGCTGGTATAGCCGAGCCGCTCCATCTCGGCCATCTTGGCGTAATCGTCTGGGATGCGCGCGACGAACTCGGTGCCGACATCCCCCTCCGTCACCTGGTACTCCACCAGCACGGGGGCAGCGGCGGCACCCGCCAGCGCGGCCCAGACCTCGGCATCGAGCTTGCCGTCCACCGTTAGCCCGCGCATCGTCTCGAAGGTAGAAATCGCCTTGGCGACGTTCTCGCCGTAATAGCCGTCGAGCACGCCGGGAGAGGCGCCGGCGCGGTCGAGCAGGATCTGCACCTTGAGCACCAGCGGGCTCTGGCCCTCAGCGGTCTCGAACGCCTGGACGAACTGCGCCGCGTTGACCGCCTGGCGCGAAAGCTCCGCCGCTTTGGCGGAACCGCCGGGGGGCAAGCACAGGCAGAGAGCGGCGATGAGTTGGCTGAGGCGGCGCATCGGTCCTCCGGAAGGTGATTCAGGCGCCGCAGCCGAAACCGTTCGGCCGAGCTGCGGCGCATCAAGGGGTTTTGCATCCAATGTGGCTATCCCAAGAAGACGGCCCGCCGCGTTTTGTTCCACACTGCGTTCTCTCATGAGGGTTTTTGCGTACGATGCCCGTGACGATCACTGCCGGGCCGGAAAGACCATAGGCATGCATCACAGCCACCCATTCCGAAAACCCGCCCGCCGCAGTCCATTGGCGAGATAGGAACACCCGCGCATGAGCTGCCACGGCAGCCCGGTGCGATAGTTTTCGATCATCAGCACGATGGGGCCTTGATTGAGGCCAAAATGAAACGGAGAAACCCAGCCGTGCGGCTTGTCGCTGTTTGCGCCGAAGGTCGGATTGAAGCTGGCCTTGAAGCCATAGGTGCGCTCGATGCCGAGGTCGATGTCGCGGAAGTACCGAAGCGACGGCAGCACGATCTCGGGAGCAAACGGCAACGAAGCCACCGTCGCCCATGGGGAAACCGTGCCGTCGTCCGGGCCGAAAGGGACGCCGCGCGCGTAGTATGCATAAAATAGACGCTCAATTCCCTTGATCCGGTGCGTCTGCCAGCCCGGCCCGTCGCTTGCCGTCATTCCCCAGCAGTTCTCGCTGTAGCCTTCGAATTCAAGCGGATTGCGGATGGCATATTGCTGCTGCACGTAGGCTGCGCGACGGCTGTTCTCGAAATAGTCGATGCCCTTGTCGCGCATGAACGCGTCCTGGATACCTCTGAAGTCGATCCACACGTGCGAGAGCTGATGGATAAAGAGCGGGCCGGCGTAGAGAAATTCGTGATCGTAGATTTCCTTCCAGAGAAAGGTTGACTGCCAGGCTTGGTAACTCTCCGCGGGCAAGGGATGCGTCGGCGAACCAAGTCCGAGCGCGTATAGAAGCAGCGCCTCGTCGTAGCCTTCCCAACGGTAGCGCAGGAAGCCGGACTCGGCTTTCCAGCCATGCGTGACTGTGGCACCGCCATCCCGCGCCCAGTTCCAGTCGGCGCGGCGGTAAAGCGCATCGGCGAGCGTGCGAATTTCCTCCTCCTCGCTGGAATCTTCCTGGAAATAAGCCTGGGCCATCAGCATTCCGGCGAGAAGAAAAGTCGAGTCGATCGTCGACAGTTCGCACTGCCAGACACGCCGTCCCGTCTGCATGTCCAGAAAATGATAATAGAAGCCTTTATAGCCGGTGGCGTCGGGTTCGGTCCCTTGCGGGCTGTTCCAGAAAAACCTCAAGGCCGCGAGCGTCTTTTGCCGCGCCAGCGCGCGCGTCATAAACCCGCGCTCCACGCCCACCGGATACGCCGCCAGTGCTAGGCCGACGGCAGCGATGCTGGCGGGCACGCCTTTTTCCGTCTTGTCGGCGATCAGACCGTTGGCGGGATTGTCCTCGTGCAGAAAATAGTCGAATGTTTTCTTCTGGAGCGCGTCGATCTTTTCAGCGCTCAAGGTGGGCTGATCCCCGACGGCGCCCTCGTTCATTTTTCCGGTCCAAACTCAACCGTGACGGCCACGACGCCGTGCGGCGGCAATTCGATGTCGAATTGGAGTGTCCGCCCTTCGTAGGTCCAGGGGTGCGGCTCCTTCTCGATCCGGGAGACTGCCTGCAATCGTTTCACTTCGCCGGGGCTCAAGTATTCGGGTTCACCCATTTCGCGCCACA
>JBGTJO010000037.1:0-4534 GCA_041745135.1 Aestuariivirga sp.
CGCGCGCAGGGCCTGACCTATGGCCGCTTCATCTTCGGCCTCAGCAAGGCCGGGATCGAGGTGGACCGCAAGGTGCTCGCCGACCTCGCCGTGCACGATGCGGGAGCCTTCAACGCGCTGGTGGAAAAGGCCAAGGCCGCCCAGTAGAGTGCTCCTCTTCCGAGGGAGAGGCAATCGGTCGCGCCAATGAGTCTGCAATCGCTCGAACACGACATTCTGGGCCAGGTCGCCGCTGCCGCTGACGAGATGGCGCTGGAAGCTTTGCGCGTTGCCACTCTCGGCAAGAAAGGCTCGATCTCCGAGCGCATGAAATCCTTGAGCGGCATGAAGCCCGAGGAGCGGAAAGAAGCCGGAGCGGCGCTCAATTCGCTAAAGGACAGGGTTGCCGCCGCCATCGCAGCCCGGAAGAGCGCGCTGCAAGATGAGGCGCTGGAACAGCGCTTGCTCACCGAGAAAATCGACGTGACGCTGCCGGTTCGTCCCGAGCAGCAAGGCACGGTGCATCCGGTTTCCCAAGTGTGGGAAGAAGTCGTTCAGATTTTCGGCGACCTCGGTTTCGCGGTGGCGGAAGGCCCTCACATCGAGGACGATTTCCACAACTTCACGGCACTCAATATCCCGCCCGAACATCCGGCCCGCCAGGAACACGACACCTTCTATTTCAATCGCAAGCCCGACGGCTCGCGCATGCTGCTTCGCACCCACACGAGCCCCGTGCAGATCCGCACCATGCTGAGCGAGAAGCCGCCCATCCGCATCATCGCACCAGGGCGCACCTTCCGCAGCGACTCCGACATGACGCACACGCCCATGTTCAACCAGATCGAGGGGCTGGTGATCGACGAGACGACTCATCTCGGTCACCTCAAATGGGTGCTGGCGGAATTCTGCAAGAGCTTCTTTGAAACGGACGATGTCCGGATGCGCTTCCGCGCCTCGCATTTTCCTTTCACCGAGCCCTCCATGGAGGTTGACATCAACTGCTCCTGGGAAGGCGGCCAGGTGAAGATCGGGCAAGGCTCATCGTGGCTGGAAATTCTGGGCTCCGGCATGGTGCACCCCAATGTCATCAAGGCGGGCGGACTCAATCCCGATAGATATCAAGGCTTCGCCTTCGGCATGGGCCTCGATCGCCTCGCCATGCTGAAATACGGCATCCCCGATCTCCGCGCCTTCTTCGAAGCCGACCTCCGCTGGCTCCGCCACTACGGCTTCAAAGCTCTGCAGGTGCCGTCGCTCGCTGGGGGCTTGACGTGAAGTTCACCCTTTCCTGGCTCAAGGATCATCTCGACACGAATGCCTCGCTCGATCAAATCGTCGAAGGCTTGATCGGCGCCGGCCTTGAAGTTGAGGAAGTGGCCGACAAGAGCAAGCTGCTCGCGCCGTTCACCGTAGGCTATGTGCAGGAAGCGGCCAAGCATCCCAATGCCGACAAGCTCAGCCTCTGCAAGGTCGAAACAGCGCAAGGCGTAATCCAGGTCGTGTGCGGCGCGCCCAACGCCAAGACCGGCATGAAGGGCATCGTGGCGCTGCCGGGAACTTTTATTCCGGGCACCGGCATCACGCTGGAGAAAGGCTTAATCCGGGGGCAGGAAAGCCAGGGCATGCTGCTTTCGGAACGGGAGCTCATGATTTCGGACGAGCATGACGGTATCATCGAGCTCGATGGCGATTGGCCCATCGGCACGCCGGCGGCGAAGGCGTTGGGACTCGACGACCCCATGATCTATATCAAGGTGACGCCCAACCGCCCCGATGCGCTGGGCGTGCGCGGCATCGCGCGCGACCTCGCGGCCAAGGGCCTGGGCCAACTCAAACCGCTCGATGTCAAGCCTGTTCCAGGGACCTTCGTTTCGCCCATTAAAGTCTCGCTCGATTTTTCGGAAGGCGATAAGGCCGCTTGCCCCCTGTTCGTTGGCCGCTACTTCAGGAATGTGAAAAACGGTCCTTCGCCGGAGTGGCTGAAGCGCCGTCTGACCGCCATCGGGCTCAGGCCCCGTTCGATGCTTGTCGACATCACCAACTACATCACCTTTAGCTATGCCCGCCCGCTGCATGTTTTCGATGCAGCCAAGGTCAAGGGCAACATCCGCGCGCGCTTCGCCCGCGACGGCGAGAAAATCGCGGCACTTGACGGCAAAACCTATGAACTGACCACAGACATGGCCGTGATCTCCGATGATCACGAGCCGGAAGCCATCGCCGGCGTGATCGGGGGCGAAGCCTCCGGCTGTTCGGAGGCGACCACCGATGTCTTCCTCGAGGCCGCCTATTTCGATCCCCTGCGCACCGCGGCCACGGGCCGCAAGCTTGGCATCATCTCGGATGCACGCTATCGCAACGAGCGCGGCATCGACCCAGCCTTTACCCAAGCCGGCGTTGAAATCGCGACGCGGATGATTCTTGATCTCTGCGGCGGCGAAGCATCGCATCCCGTCATCGCCGGAAAAGTTCCCAACACGGCACGAAGCTACACGTTGCGCGATACACGGGTAAAATCATTGGGAGGCATCGATGTTCCGATTGCCCAGCAAAAGCGCATTCTCGGCGATCTCGGTTTCGGCGTGACCAAAATAGAAGGGGGCCTCGCTTGCGTCGTGCCTTCCTGGCGTCCCGATGTTAACGGCGAAGCGGATCTCGTGGAAGAAGTTTGCCGCATCGTTGGCCTCGACACGATTCCCCTGAAGCCCATGGAGCGCGCGCACGCGGTCGCAAGGCCAGTGCTCAGCCCGCTGCAGAAGCGCATGTTGGCAGCCAGACGAATCCTCGCCTCTCGCGGCTTCAATGAGGCCGTGACATGGTCCTTCATCTCAGAGGATGAGACGAAGCAATTCGGTGGCGGTCAGCCCGAACTGAAACTTGCCAATCCCATTTCCTCCGAGCTCACCGACATGCGGCCCTCACTGCTCCCCAACCTCGTCGCGGCGGCCGGCCGCAACATGGCGCGGGGCTTCAGCGATCTCGCTTTGTGCGAGGTGGGCCATGCCTATGCGGGCGACCGCCCGGAGGATGAAACGCTCCGCGCCGCCGGCATCCGCCGGGGCATGGCAACCCTCCGCAACTGGCAGGGAGGAGCGCGACCTGTCGATACTTTTGATGCCAAGGCGGACGCACTCGCGGTTCTTAAGGCGGCTGGCGCTCCTGTTGCCACGGTTCAGGTCTTGAGCGGTGCTCCCTCCTGGTATCATCCGGGGCGTTCCGGCACGCTCCAGATGGGGCTGCAAAACAAGCTCGCCTATTTCGGTGAAATCCACCCGCGGGTGCTCGCCGCCATGGATGTGAAGGGGCCGCTGGTAGCCTTCGAAGCCATGCTTAACGCCATCCCGAGCTCGAAATCGAAAACTGCCGCGCGGGCCGCCCTCAACGCTTCCGGTCTCATGCCGCTCACCCGCGACTTCGCCTTTGTTGTCGATGATGCGGTGGAAGCGGAGAAGCTGGTCAAGGCCGCCAGGGGCGCCGACAAGGCTTTGATTTCCGGTGTATCGGTCTTCGATGTCTTCAAGCTCGAAGACGGCAGGAAATCCCTGGCGATCGCCGTAACCTTGAGCCCCCGCGAGAAGACGCTCACCGATGAGGAGATCGAGGCCGTCTCAGCGAAAATCGTGACGATGGTGCAAAAAGCGACCGGCGGCACATTGCGCAGCTAGGCGATGATGGAAAAAACCCGCAAGGCAATCGCCGCCCTTTCCGCCCACCGCAAGAAAGGCGCCCCAACCGATATGCGCAGCGCCTTTGCCCAGGATCCGAACAGGTTCGAGACGTTCTCCGCAAGAAAGGAGGATCTGCTGCTCGACTATTCCAAATGCGCAGTAAATGCCCGCACCATGAAGCTTCTTGCCGATTTGGCGATGGCCGCGGATGTTGCGGACAAGCGCGATAAAATGTTCGCGGGCGAAAAGATCAACACCACGGAAGACCGAGCCGTCCTGCACACAGCACTCCGCAACCGTTCCAACACGCCTGTCTTTGCCGGCGGCAAGGATGTGATGCCGGACGTGAATGAGGTGCTGGATGCCATGGCGCGGTTCGCCCGCCATGTGCGTACGAGCAAGATCACCGACGTTGTCAATCTCGGCATTGGCGGCTCGGATTTAGGGCCGGCCATGGCGACGCTCGCACTCGCGCCCTATCACGATGGCCCCCGCTTGCATTTTGTTTCGAATGTCGACAGCGCGCATATCTCGGACACATTGAGTACGCTGGGTGCCGAGACCACCCTGTTTCTCATTGCGTCCAAAAGCTTCGCCACCATTGAAACCATGACCAATGCCCATACGGCGCGGAAATGGATTGCGGAGAAACTGGGCGAGGCAGCGATTGGCGCGCACTTCGCGGCAATCTCCACCGCCATCGGCAAGGTCAAGGCGTTCGGCATCGAAGACGATCGCATTTTCGGCTTTTGGGATTGGGTGGGCGGCCGCTATTCGATCTGGTCAGCCATCGGCCTGCCGCTCATGATCGCCTTAGGCCCCGAGAATTTCGGCCGTTTCCTCGATGGCGGCCACGCCATGGACAATCATTTCCGCGAAGCGCC
>JBGTJO010000038.1:0-5445 GCA_041745135.1 Aestuariivirga sp.
ATCCAGCATTCCGGACCGCTGCCACATTTCCCTGCTGTCCTGTCCCCAAGTCAGCAGCAGGTCGACATTCTTCAGCGCATCGCTGTCGTGTTTCATCAGAAAGATGTGATCGGACTGACGCACAAGGGCTTCTTCATCAAGGACAACCACTTGGTGGCCGAGAGCTTTCAGCTCCGCGAAGAGCTCGGTATCTCCCGACCGGGCGCTCTTGCCAAAATAAACGCAAGGGCCGCGGCGATGAACAAAATCGTTGATCGCGTCCTGGCCGCCGATTACTGCCTTCCAGCCTCTTTCTTTCGCGCAAAGCGTCAGCAGCAGCTTGCTGTCCAGTTCCCGCGCGAGAATCTCCACGGGAAAAACTATCGTTCTCCTCTTCGGTAAAACCGCGGCCTCTAATTCGGCGGCGGCGCTGGCAGGCTGGCAAAAAGGCTGGAGGTCAGACAATTTCAAACGCTCGAGCGGCAATCCGCTTCGATCTCATCCCCTGGAAACGGCCCAAGCAGCGTTGGAACCGCAGGATGCGCTCATCGACATAATCGGTGGTGATGCTGGGAAACATGTGACGGCGGTAATCGGTCTTTCCCTCTCTTTTCTTCCGCGAGGGCTGAAAGAAGGCGTGGATGCGCGCCATGCCCGCGCTCCACAAGCCCGCCAGATCAAGTCCCGGAGCTTTTTCCGGCAAATGGCCGTTTTCGATGGCGTCAATCATCGCCTCGCAACACAAACGGCTGTCCTGGATCTCGATATGCTGCTTGAGAAGTTTCTGCTGTTCTTCCGAAAGCTGCAACCGGCGTTCGGTCAACGCCTCCAAGAGAGTTTCCTTCGTGAAGCAGGACAGGCTCAGCTTGTTGGCAAGCGAATCCTCGTAGTCTTCCGGTGTTTCCGACCGGTAAGAAAGCGCCATCCTGCCCAGCAACGCGTATTCGATGCCGCTTGTGCAGCCGTTGTGAACCAGAGCTCCCGCGCCCATGAGCCAGGGCACTACGCTGCCTTCGAAAACGATATGGACGTTGGTGAGTCCCTTCGCCGCCTCGAGCCAAGGCTCATGCATTTCCGAAGGATGGGGACGAATGACGAGATTGCGCGGAAAAATCGCCTTGGCAAGAGCCGGGACCATATCCTTGAATCTTTCGAAGACGCGCCGCTTATAAGCCAGAAACTTTTTCTTCTCGTCGGCGGCGCGCTCGGTCTTTGCCGCCAGGGCAAAGCTTTCTCCGCGGGTCAGATAGTTGTTCACCGTGGGGAAATTCGTGTTTATCAACACATAATCGCCAAAACGGCTGGCGATCGAAGCCACTTCGGATTCGAAGTAATCCCTCAACAGAGGACGCAGCATATCAACGCGCGGATTCCCAACCGCAATGGCCGGGGCCATCCGCTTCAAGCTTGAGGAATGCCAGAGATGCTGGTCGCTTTGGCCCCATGACATCAGGAGTTCGACGTTTTCCAAAGCATCCTGATGGTGCTTCATCAGATAGATTTCATCGGACTGACGTACCAACGCTTCTTCATCGAGCACGGCGATCTTGTTTCCGGCATGGCGAAGCTCGGCAAAGAGATCGACGGAATCCGTGTAGGCGCTCTTGGCGACATAGAGCATGGGTGAAAGCTGCGCGGTCTTCTTGTTGAGGGCGGGCTTTGACCCAAGGAATGTCCGGTGCCCTCTCTCGCGCGATACCAGGGCTAGCAGCAGCTTGCCGTCGAATTCCCGGGCGAATCCAACGACGGGTATTACTATTCTGCCCTTCTTTCCGTTTAGGCCGTTCATGCCCGATCGATCCTTATCCCTCGACGAGAAACTTGCCAGGCGCGCGCGGGCGGCGGCTTTTCGCAGCCGTAACGCGCGTGACCTTGCCGCGTGAAACATCATAGTGCCGGTCGGCGATGGCCGTCCATGCCGGCCTGTGGGTGATCGCCACGATGGTATATTGCCCGGAAAGATCGGCGATGTTCCCGATGATTTCCTGTTCCGTGCCGGGATCGAGCGCGCTTGTGACCTCATCGAGAATCAACACCTTTGGAGAGGTGACGAGAGCCCGCGCCAGCGAAATGCGCTGACGCTGTCCGCCGGAAAGCTTGCCGCCCATCTCGCCCACATCGCTGTCGAGACCCTGGGCCAGGCTTTCGATGAAGACTCCAGCGCCCGCCAGCTTAAGGGCGTGCATGACATCGGCATCGGGAATGCTGTCGTCGCCCAAGGTGATGTTGTCGCGGATGCTGGCGTGCAGCAGGCTCAATTCCTGGGGAACATAGCCGATCTTCCGCCGCCATTTGTAAATGTCGACCTGCTGCAATGGAGTGTCATCGATCAGGACACGGCCTTGATCGGGTTCATAAAGGCCGATCAGCAGATCGATAATGGTGGTCTTGCCGGCGCCCGATGGCCCCGTCAGCACGGTGATGCCGTGGGCTGGAATCTCCAGCTCCACATCCTTCACGATCTGCGTCTTGCCGTGGGAAAAACTCACATTCTGGAATCGGCAGGCGTCGGTGAGCGTGGGATCGGCCTCTCCCAGTTTCCCTTCCCGGTGAGCCTCGGCGTCTTCAATCAGCTCCATTGTCCGCAGATAGGAGCTTTCCAGGCGGGCCGACCGTTGCACCGCCTTTTGCAACTTCGGCGCCAACTCGATGATCTTCAGGATGACCACGCCGCTGACGATGAGCTCGGCGAGAGAAATATTCCAGGCCGTATAGGCTGTGTACACGCCCGCGGCGATGACAATGGTGATCAGTGCATCGTTGCCCTGGCTCAGCCCGTTTTGCGCCAGCTCGCCGGTGATCAGCGAGCGCCGCAAGCGCTTCAAGGTGCGCGCGATCGTTTTTTGCATCGGCGCGTAGCGGTGCATGGTCTTCAGCGCCTTGATGTTGGCAAGCATATCCACGATATACATCGTGAGCTCCGCGGTACGGTCGGTCTGCTGATAACCGGCGCGTTTCGATACGAGGATGAGCCTGCTCATGAGTGCGGTGATGACGACGCCGACGATCAGGCCGGAAACAGCAAGCCGCCAGTCCACGGCAAAAGCGATGGCCGCATAAATGATCGTCTGCACGACAAGCGACACGAGTTGCGCCGCCATCAGATAGGCATGGCCGGCGCGGGTGGCTTCATTGCTGATGGCGTTGGCAAACCGGCCGCTGCGCTGGTCGGCATAAAAGCGCCAGCTTGCCTCGACCGTGGCGGCGATCATACGCTGCCGCAATCTGACGGCAACGCGGGATGCCGCCACTCCCGCATAGGAGTTTACCGCAAACGAGATCAACGCTTTCAGCAGCATCGCGACGGTAATGACAAGAATGAGATTGCCCAATGTCGGGTTGATGCCGGCCGATTCGATGGTTGCACGGATGGAGTCGCTCAAGGGCGAGGACTTGTGATCCTGACCTGCAATCATCATCGCGACGGGAAGCAGCGTGCCGATGCCCACGGCCTCGACGAGTGCCGCAAGAAGTAGGCTGAAGAGGATAAGAAATGGCCGCGTACCTTCGGCGCTGAAAAAAATCTTGAAGACGTGTCTCATCGAAGACTTCTGAAAACCGCGGGAATGAACATGAATGGCGCGCAGCAATACAGGGTATGAGGAGGGGACTCAACCAGGGTTTTATTTGCCGCGAAAAACTTGCGAGCGATAAAGGCGGCGCAGGGGAGCGGAGAGAAGGCCCGTGAGCATGCGAGGAAGGCGCGGCAGCTCGTGCCGCCAGCGCTGGGAGGGCGAGATTTTCAACCGCTGAACGAAATTCCCCGCGATTTGATGCTGAACGGCGGCCTCTCCGTCGCCTTCAGCCAGGAGGAGAGCGACTTTTTCAGCGGCGTCCTTGCCCAGCATGTTACGCAAATACCAGTCCTGATCCTGGACGAAATCCTCGTAGAGCAGACGGATGCCGCCGTTACGGCGCAGGACGCGAGCCGCCAGGGCATTTCGCAGCGCCCATTTTGTGACGATGCGAAAAACCCGCATTTGCCCATAACCCTTGGCAGGAGGCTTGAGGCTGCCATCGCGGTAGCGGGCCCTCCGACGGCGCGAGAAAACAATGCCGCGCGGATCGCGGATGAGATTGGTGAATCGGACGTCGAGGCCGGGTGTCGCAACCAACAGTGTCCCATAACGCATCGTCTTGGATGAGTCGACGATCACGCGCGCGCCCGAAACGTCGCGAATGGCGGTGTAGAGCTTGAGGAGGGTGGGCGCACAGTCCATCGCTCCCCGCCCCTTGGGAGAGCGCCAGGCCAGCCAGCGGAGGGGCAGTTTCACGGACCATCTGTTGATCCGATTTATTCTCGCCGCGGTGGACTGGGTCTCAGGCGTATCGAAGCCGCCAAATGCGCGCTCGAAGACGGCGGTCCAGAACGGGCAATCGCGAAACTTCCGGCCGCAGCCGCAAGCTTCATTCTTGATCAGGCCATCGCGCCAAACGTCGCGCACTTCACCGACATAGACATGGCCTTCCGCCAGCCCCAGCACCGAGCCCACTAACGTCGAGCCGGAGCGGCCGTGGCCGGCGATGTAGAGGACCGGGATTGGGGTCAGGGAACGGCATCCATGAGATTTTGAGCGGCGAGAAAATTCGCCCACAGGAGATCGAGCTCGGTGTCGATATTCGGCAAGAGGCCTTCTATCACCACGGCCCCGGGTTTGCGCCCTAAAATCGACTTTTGCGCCGTCAGACATTCGCGCGTCATGGCGTAGGCGATGCCGTTCCGATGATAGACTGGGGTCAGCTGTTGGCGCGCGACGACATCTGCCCCCGCTTTATCGTAATAGGAGAGTTGCCCGGTGGCAGAGACAAGCAACTGCTTGAGGGGATGGGACTTCGAATCGGTCTCGCTTACCGTCCAAACCGAGTCGAAATTGTTTCGCACCAGATGTGCAACCGTATCGGTGACATGGGCCGGCGTGCGCCCCGGCGATGTCGGCTGCAACATTACCACCACGTCATACACGATTCCGTCGATCCGTTCGGTTTCGGTCAACGCATGGATCAGCACCTGCCAGTCACCGATGATCGAGCCGGAGATGTCTTCGGGGCGCATGAAGGGGCTGACAAGTCCCGCCTCCTGTGCGACGCGCGCGATTTCGGCGTGATCGGTCGATACGATGGCGCGGTCGACCCAGGGAAGCTTACTAGCCACTCGGCCCGCGAGCGCCACGAGGGGAACGCCGCCCACCTCGCGCAGATTCTTGAGCCTGACGCCCTTAGAACCGCCGCGCGCGGGGACGACGAGGAGAACCCGGCGGCCTTCAAACATTTACCGCGCCCAATATCCGGCCCGCAGCTGCAAGATCGGCTGGACCTTTGATGGCTAGAAACCGGCAGCCATTGGCGCGGGCGGCTTCTTCGTCGGAAATGCCGTCACCGATAACAGCGATGCGGTTCGGCGCGAAACCGCCGTCCTTCAGAATTTTCGCCACGGTTTCGGTCTTGCTGGTTGGATGGCCGTCCACC
>JBGTJO010000039.1:0-11140 GCA_041745135.1 Aestuariivirga sp.
CACGCCATCGGGATAGGCGGTGGCGGCAGCCTTGACGAAATGCGGGTATTTGACCGCAGCGGTGGCGATGACGACGCGGCTGGCGCCCGCCCCCATCCACATATGCACTTTTTCCATGTTGCGGATGGCGCCGCCCACCTGCACCTTGCATCCGGCCTTCTTGATAATCTCCTTGATGATGTCGGTGTTTTCGCCCTCGTTGAACACCGCGTCGATATCGACCACATGCAGCCACTCAGCGCCCTGCTTGGCCAGGTCGCGGGCGCACCGGACGGGCTCAAGATCGTAAACGATCGGGCTTTCCATCCTGCCATCGCGCAGATTGACGAGTTTTCCCTTCCGCAGTTCGAGATCCGGATAGATGATCATGACGGCCTCCCTCACATTTCCCACATCCTGCAACAAAAATTTCGCGATGGAAAGCGCCCTCGTCCTCGCCCCGCGCCAGCGGGGAGAGGACAAGTTTATTGCAGCACACTCGGCCACCGGTTAAGCAGGCGCGATGTCCGCCCCCCAAAATCCCGATGCACGCCGCAAGCGGCTCCTCTGGCGCGCTAGCCATCGCGGCATCAAGGAAATGGATTTGATTTTGGGCGGTTTCGCCAAGGCCCGGATCGCCGTCATGGGCGAGGCGGAACTCAATGAACTGGAAGCGATTATCGAGCTTCCGGAACAGGAATTGTTGAGCTGGACCACCAAAACGGCAGCGGTGCCGGCGGAACATGCCTCAGCACTGCTCATGGAACTGCTCGAACACCGGCCATGATCGACATTACCCGTCTCAAAACCCGCCTTGCTATGCCGGGCCGCGTCGAACTGTCTGGCGTGCCGCAGGGCCTCGATGCCATGCTGCTGCCGAAAGTCGCGGCGGAGCTTGCGGGCAGGGCGCTCGTACATGTGGCGCTCGACGATCAGCGTCTCTCGGTCCTGGCCGATCAACTCGCGTTTTTCGCACCCCAACTCGAAACTGTGCGTTTCCCCGCTTGGGATTGCCTGCCCTATGACCGCGTCTCGCCCGCAGCCGAAATCAGCGCGCGCCGGCTAGCGACGTTGGCGCGCCTGACGCAGCCCGTGACCAAGCCCTTGATCGTGTTGACGACGATCAATGCGGTATTGCAGCGCGTCGTGCCGAAAGCTCTGCTTGGCGGGGCGACATTCACCGCTGCACCTGGCCAAATGGTGGACAGCGGAAAGCTTCTGGCCTTTCTCGCGGAGAATGGATTTTCCCGCTCGGGCACGGTCATGGACCCCGGGGACTTCGCGGTGCGGGGCGGCATCATCGATATCTTTCCCGCCGGCGCGGAACTGCCGGTGCGGCTCGATTTTTTCGGCGATGCTCTGGAGTCGCTCCGCAGTTTCGATCCGGAGTCGCAACGCTCCACGCAAGCCGTGAAACGGCTCACGCTCAATCCCGCCAACGAAGTGTTGCTGACACCCGAATCCGTCGCGCGATTTCGCAAGAATTACGCGGTGGCCTTCGGCGGCCTCGACACGTCGGACCCTCTGTATGAAAGCGTCACCAACGGCCGCCGCTATCAGGGGCAAGAGCATTGGCTGCCGCTGTTCCACGATCATCTGGAAACGCTTTTTGATTACCTCCCCGAGGCGGTGGTCAGCCTCGACCATGCGGCCGGCGAGTCTGCCGCCGCACGTTTCGATCAGATCGAAGAATTCTATAACGCGCGGAAGGAGGCGCTCGATAAACCGGGTTTCGGTGCCGCTCCCTACAAACCGTTGAGGCCCGAAGCACTCTATCTCACTGCGCAGGAATGGGCGGAACGGCTGATCGATCACACCACGCTGGCGCTTTCGCCGTTCGAGAGCCCGGAATCCTCCGCCATCTCCTTTAGCGGCAAGCGCGGGCGCAGCTTTGGCGCTGAGCGCACTCAGCCCGGCGGCAATGTTTACGAGGCCGTAAAAGGTCACACCGAGGCCTTGCGCAAGGCGGGAAAACGCGTCGCCATCGCCACCTGGACGGAAGGCTCGCGCGAACGGCTCGAAGCCATCCTCAAGGATCACGAGCTGGCGCCGCTTGCCGCGGCTGACGATTGGGCGGAGCTGCAAAAGCGCGATCAAGCCATCGTCAGCCTCATCGTGCTGGGTGTTGAGGAAGGCTTCGAGACGGAAGATTTTGCGCTCATCGCCGAACAGGATATTCTCGGCGACAGGCTGGTTCGGAGGGCGCGCAAGCACCGCAAGGCGTCCGACTTCCTCTCCGAGCTTTCAGCACTCTCGCCCGGCGATCTCGTGGTGCATGTGGATCACGGCATCGGCCGTTTTGAGGGCCTCAAGACCATCGAGGTGCAGGGAGCGCCCCATGATTGCCTCCACATCATGTATGCGGGCAATGACCGTCTGTTCCTGCCGGTCGAAAATCTCGAGCTGCTGACGCGCTATGGCTCTGAGGAGCAGACCGTCAATCTCGACAAACTTGGTGGCGGCGCCTGGCAGGCGAAGAAGGCCAAACTCAAGGAGCGCATCCGCGAGATGGCCGAGCAGCTGATCAAGACGGCCGCCGCCCGCGAGCTGCGGTCGGGCGATATCTTGCCGCCGCCTGATGGCGCTTACGATGAATTCTGCGCGCGCTTTCCTTACGAGGAAACCGAAGATCAGCTCACCTCCATTGACGCGGTGATGGATGATTTGCAAAAGGGGCGGCCCATGGACCGCCTGGTGTGCGGTGATGTGGGCTTCGGCAAAACGGAGGTGGCGCTGCGCTCCGCCTTCGTCGCCGCCATGAACGGCAAGCAAGTTGCCGTGGTGGTGCCGACCACATTGCTGGCGCGCCAGCACTATGCAACCTTCACAGCACGCTTCAAGGGATTGCCGCTCAACATCGCTCTCGCATCGCGGCTTGTCGCGCGAAAGGAGTTGGAGGCAGCCAAGGCCGGCCTCGCGGCGGGCGATATCGACATAATTGTGGGTACTCACGCGCTGCTGGCCGATAGCATCAAGTTCCGTGATCTGGGCCTTCTCATCATCGATGAGGAGCAGCATTTCGGTGTGCGCCACAAGGAACGCCTCAAGGAGATGCGCGCCCATGTCCATGTGCTGACGCTCACCGCAACGCCGATCCCGCGCACCTTGCAGCTGGCGCTTTCAGGCGTGCGCGAGCTCTCACTCATTACCACGCCACCTCTCGACCGGCTGGCGGTACGCACTTACATCTCGCCTTTCGATCCCGTCGTCATCCGCGAGTTCCTGCTGCGCGAACATTTTCGCGGCGGACAGAGCTTTTATGTATGCCCGCGCATTTCCGAACTCGATGAGGTTGCCGCCTTCCTCCGCGCCAGCGTGCCGGAGATCAAGTTCCGCGTGGCCCACGGCCGCATGCCACCCACCGAGCTTGAAGACATCATGTCTGGCTTCTACGACCGCAAGTTCGACGTGCTGCTGTCCACGACCATCGTCGAATCGGGCCTCGATATTCCAACCGCCAACACGCTCATCATCCACCGTGCCGATATGTTCGGCCTGGCTCAGCTCTACCAGCTCCGGGGCCGCGTCGGCAGATCGAAGCAGCGCGCCTATGCGCTGTTCACCACGCCTGCCAACAAGCCGCTCACCGCCACCGCTGAAAAGCGCCTGAAGGTTCTCCAGTCGCTTGATTCATTGGGCGCCGGGTTCACGCTCGCCAGTCACGATCTTGATTTGCGGGGCTCCGGCAATCTTTTGGGCGAGGAGCAATCTGGCAACATCAAGGAGGTGGGCTACGAACTTTATCAGACCATGCTCGAAGAGGCCGTAGCCAAGCTCCGCACCGGCGAGGACACGCTGGAGGAAGAGGGCGCTTGGTCGCCGCAAATCAATATCGGGACGTCAGTGCTGATCCCCGAAACCTATGTGGAGGACCTGCAAGTACGCCTCGGCCTCTATCGCCGCCTGGCGGATCTCGCAGACCAAGCAGCGGTCGATGGTTTCGCCGCCGAGCTGCACGACCGCTTCGGCCCGTTGCCAGAGGAGGTCCATCACCTGCTGGAAGTCGTATCGATCAAGCTCCTGTGCCGCGCCGCCAATGTGGCAAGCGTCGACGCCGGCCCCAAGGGCGCCGTCATCGCCTTCCGGGGCGATGTCTTCGCCAATCCCCCGGCGCTGGTCGACTGGATCACCGGGCAGGGCACACTGGCGAAACTCCGCGGCACCGACATGAAGCTCGTCATCATGCGCAACTGGGAAAAACCCGAAGACCGCCTCAAAGGCACCCGCCGCCTCATGCAGACATTGGTGAAACTGGCGGGGTAACTGCCCCATTTCCACAAAAGCTCAAAAATCCTCATTCCCGTCATTCCGGCGAAAGCCGGAATCCCGCTTTGATTTCCCTCCCGTTGTCGAATGAGCGGGACCCCAGCTTCGCTGGGGTGACGATCGGGGGGTGGAGAGGGCGTTCTATCGTACGAAATGCAACGTTTGATATGCCTTGCGGAACGCGATCACATCGCCGCGGACTTTCTCCGGCTCTTCCTTATGGATCATCACACGCGCCATGAGCTTGGCGACTTCCGCCATGGCGTCTTCCTTCATGCCAAAGCGCGTCACCTCCTGGGTGCCCATGCGGATGCCGTTGAGATCGCCCGCCACTGGCGCTATCGGCAGGCCGATGCCGCACATCAGAAGGTTGGCACGGGCCAGGTGTTTTGAAGCCGAGTGCCCGCCGCCATAGAGCGCTGCATGAAGGGCCAGGTGATGACTCTCCGTGTGTGCACGCCCTTCAACGCCATGCACGGCGAGTCCCTCAGCCGCGAGCGCATTCGCAAAACTTCGCGCGTTGCGGATACATTGATCGGCATAGGCTTCGCCATGTTCGAGAAGATCGAGCACGGACAATGCCAGCGCCGCCGTCTTGCCGAGATCGAAGTTGGCGGTAAGCCCCGGATAGGCGATCTTGTCGAGGCGTTCGGCCAAATCCTTCTCCGTGGTGACCACCAGTCCGGAGGGCGGCCCGCCAAAAGCCTTGTAAGTTGACATGGTCATGAGATGCGCACCCTCGGTCAAAGGCTGCTGGAAGCGCCGCCCGGCGATCATGCCGCCCATGTGCGCCGCATCGTAAAGCACCAGCGCTCCCACCTCATCGGCGATGGCGCGCACCTCGCGCACCGGATAGGGATAGAGGCAAAGCGAACCCGCAACGGTGATGAGTTTCGGCAGCAGCCGCTTGGCCTCGCGCCGGAGCGCATCGAGATCGATCGTCATGCGCGCGCCATCGTGCGGAACAGGGTGAATATCGAGGCCATAAAGGCCAGCGGCGCCATTCGCATGATGAGTGACATGCCCGCCCATCTCGCCGGTGAACGCCATGATGCAGTCACCCGGTTTCGCCACCGCCATGAAGCAGTAGAGATTGGCCAAGGCGCCCGAGCCCACGCGGATTTCCGCAAAGGGCGCATTGAACAGGCGCTTCACCAGGTCTTCGGCGATCACCTCGATCGCGCCCGCATATTCCATACCCATTTCATATTTGTCGCCGGGATAGCCAAGGCTTGGCCGGTTGCCGAGGGAGCGCGAGAGCAGGGCGGCGGCGCGCGGGTTCATCACATTGGTGCCGGCGTTGAGGCCGATCGACTCGACATCGAGATGGCGCTCGTGCTCGCCGATCAACCGCATCAGCTTCGCTTCGATCGCCGCGAAATCATCGGCCGTGCCGAGCATCCGTTCGACATCGGCAATGGTAGCGGCGCAATCGGCGGGCAGCCATGGCTTCTCGGAACTGGGGCGAATGTTCATGGGTTCCGCCACAGCGTCGTTGCATCGAATCCGGGAAGCGGTTGCGCCTCAGGCCGTCCAATATGATTCCAGCGCGCGATCCATTGGCCGCCCGCATCGTAAAAGGGAACCATGTAAAAGCCCGCCACCAACAACCGGTCCTCCGCGCGTGCGGCTGCGACGAAATCCTCCCGCGTCGTAGCCGTTAGCAGCGCCGCGATGGCTCGATCGACGGCGGGATCGGCGATGCCCGGGTAATTGCGGGTGCCTTCATTCGTCCTGCCATGGGAGCCGAAATAGTGCCTTTGCTCATTACCCGGAGAAAGCGAATTCACGTAGGTGAACGGAATGACATCGAAATCATACGTGCCCTGCATGCGGGTGAACTGCGAGGAATCGGCCGTCCGCACGCTGGCGGCGATGCCGATCTGCCGCAGCGTGCGCTGATAATGCAGCGCGATTTTTTCCTGCTCCCGGTTTTGCACCGAAATGGTGAAGGCGAACTGCTCTCCCTCCGCGTTGACAAGTCCTTCATTCTGCACCGTCCAACCCGCCTCGGCGAGGAGGCCGATGGCTTTGCGCAACACGCGGCGATCACGGCCCGAACCATCGCTGGCGGGGAGGCGATAAGCGCCGTCGAGCATCTCTGGGCGAAGCTTCGCCGCGGCATCACCCAGTATCGCTCTTTCCTTTTCATCCGCAGGCCGACCCTCCGATGAAAGTTCCGACCCGGCGTAATACCCATAGGTCCGCTTGTAAGCGCCGGAGAACAGATTGGCGTTGGCCCATTCAAAATCAAAAGCCATGACAAGCGCCTCGCGCACCCGCGCATCCTCGAAAATCTTGCGCCGCGTGTTGAAGATGAAGCCCGCCGCGGGCGCTGGAGATTTTCGTTCGATCTTCTCCAGCGTGATCTGGCCTTGCTGCGCCGATGGGAAGTCATAGCCCGTAGCCCAGCGGCCGGGATCGGTCTCGGTGCGGACATCGATAAGCCCCTTCTTGAAGGCTTCAAAAGCGGCGTTGGCGTCCCGGTAGTAATCGATCCTCACCTCGTCGAAATTCCACAAGCCCTTGGCGATGGGCAGGTCCTTGCCCCAATAGTTCTTGTTCTTGCGGTAGGCGATCCACTCGCCCGGCTTCACATCCGCGATCACATAGGGTCCTGAGCCCACGATCGCATCGAGCGTCGTTTCATCGAAGGTGCGGTTCGCCCAGAAATGCTTCGGCAAGATCGGCATGAGTCCCAGGATCAACGGCAGCTCGCGGTCGCCGGCCTCCTGGTGGAAAGTCACCGTCAGGTCGTCCGGCGTTTCAACCTTGGTTATTTTCGAATAGTAGCTCCTGAAGTTGGGCCGGCCCTTATCGCGCAGCGTCTCCATGGAAAAGACTACATCCGCCGCCGTCACCGGTTTGCCGTCCGAGAATTTCGCCTGCGGCCGGAGCTTGAAGGTGAAAGTCTGCCGATCGCCAGAGACGTCGATCGTTTCGGCGAGAAGTCCATAGAGTGAAAACGGCTCGTTCCAGTTGCGCCCCATCAGGCTTTCGAAAACATAAGTGCGTATGCCGAAAACCTCCGCCCCCTTCACGATAAAGGGGTTGACGCTGTCGAAACTGCCCGTCATCGCCTGGCGCAGGTGGCCGCCCTGGGGCGCGTCGGGATTCACATAGGGGAGGTGCCTGAAATCCGCAGGCAACGCCGGCTCGCCTTGCATGGCTATGCCATGCTGCGGCTCCGCCATGATCGGCGTCGCAGTCAGTAACAGCGCGACAACCAGAGAGGCACACCCTCTCATCCCGTCACCCCAGCGAAAGCTGGGGTCCCGCTCGGCTAAAGCGGGATTCCGGCTTTCGCCGGAATGACGGAAATGGGGGGAAGGATGTCCCGGCTTTCGCCGGGATGGCGAACAATGCTTGAGCAAAACGCTCACCTCACGATGATGTTCGAAAAGGCCCAAGGATTTCGCCGGTCCAACTTTTCTTCAAACAGCTTTCCACGCCCCTCTAGCGGCGTCCAATCCGTATAAACCCCCACGACCGGCCCCAAATAAGGCGTCTGGATTTCCAGGCAGCGGCGGAAATCCATCTCATCGGTTTCGACGACACCGGCACCCGGGTTCTCGATGGCCCAGATCATTCCAGACAGCACCGCGGAAGTCACCTGCAATCCGGTAGCGTTCTGGTCGGGCGCTAGCTTACGGGCTTCCTCGATCGACAGTTGCGAGCCGTACCAATAGGCGTTTTTCTTGTGGCCATAGAGCAGCACGCCAAGTTCGTCGCTGCCATCAAGTATCTCGTCTTCCTCCAGAATGTGCGACTGGGATTGGCGTTTGCCGGCCGCACCGAACATCTCATGCAATGAAAGCACCGCATCGTTGGACGGGTGATAGGCATAATGGCAGGTCGGGCGGTAAACCACCTGTTTGCCCTTGCGCAGAGTGAAGTAGTCGGCAATCGAGATCGCCTCGTTATGCGTCACCAGAAAGCCGAACTGCGGCCCCGCCGTCGGCACCCAACTCCGCACGCGCGTATCGGCGCCGGGCCGCGTAAGATAGATGGCGGCACCCGATCCCGTCTTGTGGCGCTTGCCGTCCGGCGGAAATTGCCTTTCATGGGTGCCCCAGCCCAGCTCTGCTGGCTGCAAACCTTCGGAAATAAATCCGTCGACGGACCATGTATTGACGAAACAGTTCATCGGCTTGGGCGTCTTGGCGCGCTGCGTATCGCGCTCGGCCACGTGGATGCCCTTGGCGCCCACGCTCTGCATGAGCTTTGCCCATTCATCGCGCGTTGCAGGTTCTGCGATCTTTAACTTCATGTCGTGGGCAAGATTGAGCAACGCTTGCTTGACGAACCATGACACCATACCGGGATTGGCGCCGCAGCACGAGACTGCGGTCGTGCCCGGTCCAAGCTCGCGCTTCAGCGCCATCAGGCCCTCGCGCAGGGCGTAGTTGGTGCGCTCCGCATTGCCGAGTTCGGGATTGTCGTAGAAGCCCGGCCAGGGCTCGATCACCGTGTCGATGCACAGCGCCCCCGTCTGGCGCGCCAGCCGCATGATGTCGAGGCTTTCGACGTCGACCGAGAGGTTGACGATGAAGGCGGGGCCTGGCCCCGAGGTGAGCAGCGGTTTGAGAAGCGACTTGTAATTTTTTCTCGTCACCGCCTGTTTGACGAATGCGATGCCTTCCTTGTCCGCCAGATGGCTCCACGACGCGTCGGGATCGATGATTGTAATCTTGCCCCGGTCGCATTCGATATGGCGCAGGATCAAGGGCAGGGTCCCCCGTCCGATCGAGCCGAAGCCGATCATCACGATGGGGCCGTTCCAAGTGGCGTGCACGGGCCAGGTCGTCATTTCAGGCGGAACTCCGAAGTTGCGGGTTGCCCTCTCTATTGCACTCCGGCCCGCAATTCATCTGAAAAAGCGTGGTTGACATCGCGGTGCTTGGCCTCGTCCAGGCGCACCTGGATCACCACCTCGCGCAGCCTCGCATCGGAAGGAAGCTTCCAGTAGTCGATCGCATATTGCGGCGCCGGCACATTCTCAGCGCGCCCCGCATCGATGTCCGCCAGATACTCGGTATAGCTGTAAACCGCCTCTTCTTCGAGATAGCCCACGAAGCGGTGCGCCACGCGCGGCCAGAACAGATAGAGCAGGAAGAATCCGTTGAAGAATACCCCTTGCGCCAGAATGATCAGAAGGCGCTCGAACAGCGTGGGCTTCGCCACATGGATAAAGGTCATGAGATGGTGGCGCTCGTTCTCCGCCTCGTCGAGCAGGGCCCTGATCCAGCCGCGATCATCCTGGAAGCGGCGCAGGCATTTCAGATGCGTAAGCGCGCCTCCCACCATCCCCGGCACGGCGGCAATGGTTTCGAGAACCACGGCGCGGTGTCCATAACGGCCATGAAAAAAGGCATCCGCGAAAAAACGCAGGAACCTGACCAGGCCATAGGCGATGCAGTCGCCTGCGCCCACAGGCTGATAGTGATAGACGCGCAAGCCTTGCGAATTATCTTGCTCTGTCATGGCATCCCTTCTGCCCTTCTAGACATAGTGAGATCTCTGCTGAGAAAAAATAGCCCGTTGTGCCCTGCGACGATCCAGCACTAGCCTGAATTCAGGACGAGAAATCAATGAAACAGTTACTGACCGCCGCCGCTCTCCGCAAAAGTATGGCCCGCCAAACCGGCGGGCCATAGCCTTGTCGTCTGAGATATTAGTACCGGTCGATCGCCCGCGTTGCCCGGTCGGGGGTGGCGCGGAGCTTCTCATCCCTGAGTTCGGCATTTTCATGCTGGATTTGCCAGATGTGCCAGCCGATCCAGAAGGCAAGCCCCAGGATCACCAGTATCGTCTCCGACCCCTGGAAGGGATAGATGGCGCCCACATCCTTGAGGTCGACGGCCCAACTCGTAATACCATTCGTGGACATTGTGTTTCTCCTTATCTGACCAAGGCGCGGTCGGCGGCGTTGACATCGGCCACCGCCGCTTCGTAGGATTCGTGGTTCGCGAAATCGAGGCCGACGATCTCGACTTCCCTCGGCACCCGCAACAGATTCATGCTGTTGAGGACCATGGCCACGATGTAGGTCGGAATGAACCCGAGAGCGACCATGATGAGAGCGCCGATGAAGTTGCCCCACGGGCTGATGGTGGCATAGCCTTCATAAGGCGAGGACGGCTGTCCCCACAGCATGAAGCCCGCGACCACGACGCCGAGGAAGCCGCCATAGCCGTGCACGGCCACCGCTCCCACCGCATCGTCGATTTTGAAACGGCGCTCCACGAAGTAGTGCAGCTTATAACAGATCATCGGCACGACGGCGCCGATCAGCATGGCCTGGATCGGATGATACAGATCGTTGCCGGCGGACGCCGAGATGATGCCGCAGAGGCCGCAGGAATAGGTCCAGAAGGCATCGCCCTTGGAGATGAAATATCCCGCCAGCATGCCGCCCGAGAGCGACATCAGGAAGTTGAAGGTGATCGCCGAAAGCGTGGTCGGCGCCAGATAGATGTTGGTCGCCGTCCAGGTTTCCCCGGTGATCTGGCCGGCGATCGAGGCGGGCGAAATCATCGGGATGTTGCAGGCCGCATAGAAGCCCCAGAAGCCCGTGAAGATTAGGAACAGCCCGATCGTCACCAGCCATGGGTTATGCGGGGGTATATTGCGCGGCGTGCCATCGGCGCGGAACTTGCCGATGCGCGGCCCCAGAACGATGAGGAATGCCAACGCCGCGCCGCCCGCGATGGCGTGCACCACGCCGGAAGCGTAGGCGTCGTGATAGCCCAGTAGCTTCACCATCCAGCCGCCGGGGTGCCAGCCCCACGAAGCGTCGAGGATCCAGGCGAATGAACCAATCAGCACGGCGATGATCCAGAAAGCGCCCACCCTGGCCCGTTCGATGATGGCGCCCGAAATGATGGAGGCCGTG
>JBGTJO010000040.1:0-2419 GCA_041745135.1 Aestuariivirga sp.
AGCTTGCCGCGCTTGTGCTGGGCGGCAACACGTTTTTCGCCGCCGCCCGCGCGGGCCTCGGCGCGGCGCGCTTCCAGTTTCGCCAGAACATCTTGCATGTCCGCTCCTTATTGTTCTTCTCCTCGCCCCATAGGGAGAGGAAGGGGCCCAAGCGAAGCTTGGGAAGGTAAGGGGTTACGGTCCCAGATGTTGAATACCATACCCCCTCATCCTCCCATCGCTGACGCGATGGGCCCCTCCTTCTCCCTATGGGAGAAGGGACAGAGGGTCAAATCCCGTGCCGAGCTAACTCGAGGAAGCGGCGGCAGGCGAGGAATTCCTTGTGACGCGCAGTGCGGCGCGCTGAAGCTTCGTCGTCCTCGCCCCAGTTTTCGATCTGATAATCTTCGTCCACATGGGCGGCGGCCCAGGCGGCTTCTGGAGAAAGAGCGCCTCGCGCCAGCATCAAAGGGATGAGCGCTGAGCCGGTGAGCGTCATGATGTTGTGGAGAGCGGCGATCTGGTAGTTGTCCATGCCCGCGAGTGCAACGCCAACCGCGTGAAGCGCCTCCGGCGGTTGGGGGCGGTGCATGACGCCGGGGATGGCCATAAACGGTGCATCGATGGTGTTCGCGGCCCAGTCGATCACGGAGTTCCAAAGGGCAGCTTGGCGTGCGACGAGATCAGGCGGGCGGCCGGCGCGGTAGCAGACGAGGTCGCTTGCCGCATAGTCCACCATCTCCGCCAGGATGCGCGCGCGCTCGGAGCCCACGCGGTCAATCGCGGTATTGGCGAGTTTGGTCAGCAACATGGTCGCGGGCTTAATCTTGTCGCCCTGCGCTTCCCACTCCGCCGCAACGGCTTGGGCCAGCGCATTCGTGGGGAGAACGAGCAATGCTTTCTTCGGGGTCCTCACCGGTTTGCCGTCAAGGACGATCCCCCGCTCCGGCGTTACCGCGACCTCCTTATAGAAGCGGCGCGCCTGCCTCATTCGTAGCGATCCGGGTCGAAGCCGAACATTGTCCAGGTGTCGAGCATATGTTGCGGCAAAGGTGCGGAGACATCGACTGTACCACCGCGCGGATGCGGGAAAACGATACGGCGGGCGTGGAGATGCAAGCGCTTGGACACGCCTTCCGGCATATCGCTGTTGCCGCCATATTTTTCGTCGCCCAGGATCGGCGTTCCGATATGGGCCATGTGGGCGCGGAGTTGATGCTGGCGGCCGGTGACGGGTTTGAGCGACACCCAGGCGATAATGCTGGAGGCCTTGTCGATGACGGAATAATTGGTGACGGCGCGCTGCTCATCTTCTTCCTCACCCTCGCCGCTTGGGCGCACCCGGTCGCCTTCAAGTCCTTTGGCTTTGATGAGCGCTACATCGATGCGCCCCTGGGCAGGCTTCGGCACGCCCTTCACCGCCGCCCAATAGATTTTTTTTACGGCACGCGTGGCGAAGAGCTTGCCGAGTGCGGAGGCCACGGCGCGGCGCTTGGCAATCACAATGACACCGGACGTATCGCGATCGAGGCGGTGCACCAGCAGGGGCCGTTCGCCCAGTTCCGCCGCAAGCCCCATGAGCAGGCCGTCGAGATGCTGGTGAGTCTTGCTGCCGCCCTGCACCGCGAAACCCGAAGGCTTGTTGAAAACATAAAGGTCTTTGTCCTCGTGGATGACCATGCTCTCGAACAAGCGGCGCTCTTCCCGGGAGAGCGGCTTCACATCGGCCTTGGGCGTATCGGCGGGCCGCTTATCGAAGGCGAGCGGCGGCACGCGGATTTCCTGTTCCGCCGCGAGGCGCGTGCTGGTCTTGACGCGCGCTGCACCAACCCGCACTTGCCCGGTGCGGGTCAGCTTGTTGAGGTATGCGAATGTCACCTGCGGAAAATGCAACTTGAACCAGCGGTCGAGCCGCATGCCCGCCTCGTCCGCGGACACGACGTGCCGTTTCACTTCATTCACTATAACCAGCCCTTGCGCTTGAAATAGAGCCACGGCAGGACGGCTGAAAGCAGCATGAGCAGCATGGCGAACGGATAGCCGTACTGCCAGTGCAGTTCCGGCATGAAATCGAAATTCATGCCATAGACACTGGCGACCAGTGTGGGCGGCAGGAAGACGACCGCGGCCACGGAGAATATCTTGATGATGCCGTTTTGCTCGATATTGATGAGGCCCAAAACCGCATCGAGCAGAAAGCTCAACTTGTCCGACAGGAACGATGCGTGGTCGGCCAGCGACTGGATGTCGCGCTGCAGAATGCGGATGCGCGCGCGGTTGTCCTTGACCTCGCGAGTCTGTTTCATCTGATCGACAAGCGCTGTCATGAAGGCAACGATCCGGCCAATGGAAACGAGGCTCTCGCGCATCTTGGATGTGAAGTCGCCCTCCTCGCCGATATTTTCGATCAGCTCTTGAAGATTGACGGTGCGGCGGCGCG
>JBGTJO010000041.1:0-13621 GCA_041745135.1 Aestuariivirga sp.
GGCGAATTGGTGGCGTGGAGAAACTTGGCGATCCAGAACAGCGTGTTGAGATCGCGCAAGCCCCCCTTGCCGTCTTTCACATCGGGTTCCACGAGATAGCGGCTTTCCCCCGCCTTGTGATGGCGAAGGTCCCGCTCGGCAAGCTTGCTTTTAACGAACTCCCGGGCGCCCTTGGCGACGATTTTCTGGCGAAATTGTTTGATCAGATTTTCATAGAGCTTGGTATCGCCGCAGATATAGCGAGCTTCGAGGGTGGCGGTGAGGATGGTGCCGTCAGTTCTTGCCAGCCGGATGCAATCATCGATGCTGCGCGTTGCGTGGCCCACCTTCTGGCCCGTGTCCCATAGGGCGTAGAGGATGAACTCGACGATATCTCGAACACGCTCCGATTGCTTGTCCGGCAGCAGGAACAGGAGGTCGATATCGGAGCCCGGGGCCAAAGTACCGCGTCCGTAACCGCCCACGGCGACAACCGAGATCCGCTCCTTATCTTGTGCTGGAAACAGCCGGCCGTTGGCGAGATCGAAAAGGGCGTGGATGATTTCATCCTCGGCGATGCTCAAGGCTTGAGCACAACGGGTGCCCCGGCCATCGGCCAGAAGTCGTCGCTCGGCTTCATCTCTTGATGCTGTGAGAATCGTCTTGAGATGCGCGACAACAAACGGACGGAGTTTTGTGGGTTCTGGGCCATGCGCCTGCGCCAGCGCGGAAAGCGCCTTGCGGAGCGCGGCTGCATCGATCAGCTTCGCGGCACCGGCGTTCATTGCCGGCCTGCAAGCATGGTTTTCAGTTCATAGATGAAAGCCAGGGCCTCCCGCGGAGACAGTTCATCAGGCGCCAGCGCGCGAAGCCTCTCTTCGATTTCATGCGAGTGCGAAGGCTTGGGTTCCTGGCGCGCCGCGGTAAACAGGGGCAGGTCGTCGGGCAAGGATTTGTGGGCGGAAAGCTTGTCGCTCCGCTCAAGCTTTTCCAGGACTTCGGTGGCGCGCGCGATGACGGAGGAGGGAAGCCCCGCCAGCCGCGCCACATGGATGCCGTAGGAGCGGTCGGCGATGCCGGGCGCCACTTCATGCAGAAAGATCACATCACCTTGCCATTCCCGGACCTTTACTGTCGCGTTGCCGAGATGAGGAAGTCGCGAGGCAAGGGCCGTGAGCTCGTGGTAGTGCGTGGCGAACAGCGACCGGCAGCGGTTGACCTCATGCAAATGCTCGACGGCAGCCCAGGCGATCGAGAGGCCGTCGAAGGTTGCGGTTCCCCGGCCGATCTCATCGAGGATGACGAAGGAGCGGGGCGTTGCCTGGTTGAGGATGGCCGCGGTCTCCACCATCTCGACCATGAAGGTGGAGCGGCCGCGGGCCAGATCGTCGGCGGCTCCCACCCGGCTGAACAGCCGGTCGACGACGCCCAGATGGGCGTGGTCCGCCGGCACGAAGGAGCCCATTTGCGCCATGATGACGATGAGCGCGTTCTGGCGGAGAAAGGTTGATTTGCCCGCCATGTTGGGGCCGGTGAGAAGCCACAGCCGCCTGCCATTCTCCGAGAGATTGCAGTCGTTGGCGATGAAGGAACCGGCGCTTGCATCCTGCAGCGTGGCCTCGACCGCGGGGTGACGGCCGCCACGGATATCGAAGGCCATGGAGCGGTCGATCCTGGGGCGGACATAGCGGCGGCGCTCCGCGAGTTCGGCCAAGGCGGCGGCCATGTCAATGGCGGCGATGGCATTGGCGATGCGCGAAATGGCGGCGCTTTGGCTGACGGCCTCCTCTACCAGTTTCCGGAAAATTTCGAGTTCGATGGCAAGGGCGCGCTCGCCTGCCGCCGCAATCCGCTGTTCAAGGGCGGCCAATTCGGTGGTGATGAAGCGCATGGCGCTCGCCACCGTCTGGCGGTGGATAAAGGTGGCGGCGCGATCCGGCGTTTGCAACAGGCCGGCACTCTGCTCGGGCACCTCGATGAAATAGCCGAGGATGTTGTTATGGCGGATCTTCAGCGATTTGACGCCGGTCAGGCCGGCATATTTCACCTGCAGGCCGGCGATCACCTGGCGGGTTTCATCGCGGAGCGAACGGTTCTCATCAAGCTCCGCGTGATAACTCTGGCGCACGAAGCCGCCATCGCGAGCGAGCAGCGGCAGGTTTTCAGAGAGAGCCGTGGCTAGCCGGTCGATGAGCCGGCGATCGGTGCTTGCCATCGCGTCCCGATTTGCGGCGATGTTGACCGGCAATCCGCCAAGGTTCAGGTCCGCGCCGATACGGGCAGCGAGGCTACCGGCGCAGAGGAGGCCATCGCGAATGGCGGCGAGATCGCGGGGACCGCCCCGCCCCACCGTCAAACGCCCCAGGGCGCGTTCGACATCGGGCATCTGCGCCAAGGCCTCGCGGCATTCGCGGCGCAGGGCGGCGGCGTCCCGAAAATAACTCACGTCATCGAGGCGAGCGGCAATCGCATCGGGATCGGTCAAGGGAGAGGACAAGCGGGCGGCGAAAGCCCTGGCGCCTGCCGCCGTCACCGTCATGTCCATGACCGCCAGCAGGCTGCCGGCCTTAGCCCCGGACAGCGTGCGTGTCAGTTCCAGATTGGCGCGGGTTGCCGTGTCAATCAGGAGAGCGGCTGCGGTTTCCTCACGGCGTGGTGGGCGCAAATGAGGAATCCGGCCCACCTGCGTGAGCGTAATGTAATCGAGCAAGCCGCCGAGGCTTGCGGTTTCAGCGCGCGAGAAACTGCCGAAAGCATCAAGGGCGGCGACGTTGAAATGCTCCTGCAAGCGCCGTGCGCCGGAGGCTGAGTCGAAGCGGCTGCCCGGGAGCGGTGTTACCGGCACCTTGGCATCATCGAGAATGCCGGAGAGCGCGCCATCCGCCAGCAGTGAATCGGCCACGATGATTTCACGGCAATCGATGCGTGACAGATCGGCGGCCAAGCGCTCCGGCGCCGTCGTCATGACGGCGAGATCGCCTGAGGAAATATCGGCCCAGGCAAGGGCCAGCTCATCCTGTGCCTTGATCCGCGCCAGAGCCGCCAGGTAGTTGGAGCTGCGGCCATCGAGAAGGGTATCTTCGGTGAGCGTGCCGGGCGTCACCAGGCGGACGACACTGCGGCGGACCACGGCCTTGGAGCCTCGCCTTCGCGCCTCCGCCGGATCCTCCATTTGCTCGCAGACGGCGACCCGGTGGCCGAGCCGGATCAGGCGCTCGAGATAGCTGTCGGCGGCGTGGACGGGCACGCCGCACATGGGAATGTCTTCTCCGAGATGCTTGCCGCGCCGGGTGAACGCAATTCCCAGATCCCGCGCCGCTACTTCCGCATCGGCGAAGAACATCTCGTAGAAATCGCCCATGCGGTAGAACAGCAGGCAGCCGGGATGGGCGGCCTTGACTTCGAGATACTGGACCATGACGGGTGTGGTGCGCGCCGCCGCAATTGTTCCTTCCGCCCCGCCATTGGCCGCCATCTCGTTCATGGCGCTCTCCATAGCACGAAACGCAGAAGCGTTAAGTTGGGCTTGAGCCAGGGCGGCTCTCTCTCTAGTCTGACGGTTCAGGGGTCGAATAATCAAATATCGCAGGGTTTATGAGCAAGCGTCCCACGATCACCGACGAAGAAGCGCTGCTGTTCCATCAGCAAGGCAAGCCCGGCAAACTTGAAATCACGCCGACCAAGCCCATGGCGACGCAGCGCGATCTCTCACTCGCTTACAGCCCGGGCGTTGCGGTGCCGGTGCGGCGGATCGCCGAACACCCCGATACGGCTTACGACTATACGGCCAAGGGCAATCTGGTGGCCGTCATCTCCAACGGCACGGCGATATTGGGCCTTGGCGATCTGGGGGCGCTCGCGGCAAAGCCGGTGATGGAAGGCAAGGCTGTGCTGTTCAAGCGCTTCGCCGATGTCGATGCGATCGACCTTGAGGTCGATACCAAGGATGTCGACGAGTTCATTGGTGCCGTACGCTATCTGGGGCCAACCTTCGGCGGCATCAACCTTGAGGATATCAGGGCGCCCGATTGTTTCATCATCGAACAGCGCTTGCGCGAGCTCATGGATATTCCGGTTTTCCATGACGACCAGCACGGCACGGCGATCATCGCGACCGCCGGCCTCATCAACGCGCTCCATCTCACGGGACGCGACATCAAGAATTTCAAGCTCGTGTGCAACGGCGCGGGCGCCGCGGCAATCGCCTGCATCGAGCTCATCAAGTCGATGGGCGTTCCGCACCAGAACGTCATCCTGGCGGATTCCAAGGGCGTGGTTTACCAGGGGCGCACCCAGGGCATGAACCAGTGGAAGTCGGCCCATGCGGTCGAGACCAAGGCGCGTTCGCTGGCGGATGCGGTGGAAGGTTCCGATGTGTTCTTCGGCCTTTCGATCGCCGGCGCGCTGACGCCCGCCATGGTGAAGAGCATGGCGGCCAATCCTATCATCTTCGCCATGGCCAATCCCGATCCTGAAATCACGCCGGAAGAGGTCGCTCAGGTACGCTCAGACGCCATCATGGCGACGGGGCGTTCGGACTATCCCAACCAGGTCAACAACGTCTTGGGCTTTCCCTATATTTTTCGCGGCGCTCTCGATGTCCGCGCCCGCACCATCAATGATGAGATGAAGATCGCGGCGGCGGAGGCGCTGGCGGCATTGGCGCGGGAGGATGTTCCTGATGAGGTTGCCGCCGCCTATCATGGCTCAAGGCTGAGCTTCGGGCGGGAGTATCTGATTCCGGTGCCCTTCGATCCCCGCCTGATCTCGGCGATTCCGCTGGCAGTGGCGAAGGCCGCCATGGAGACGGGCGTGGCGCGCAAGCACATCGCCGACCTCGAGGGCTATACGGCGCAGCTCTCGGCGAGGCTCAATCCAATCGCTGCGACATTGCAGAGCGTGTTCGGGACGGTGCGGGGCGCGCCCAAGCGGGTGGTTTTCGCGGAGGGCGAAGAGGACCGCATGATCCGCGCCGCCAACACTTTTGCCGCAGCGGGACTTGGCCGGGCCATTCTCATCGGGCGGGAAACCGAGATCGCCAACACGCTGGCGGCGAGCGGGCTTGAGCTCAACGAGAATGTGGAAATCCTCAATGCCAGGCTTTCCGAGCGCAATGTCGATTATGCCAACTATCTCTACGAACGCCTGCAGCGCAGCGGCTTCCTGCTCCGCGATTGCCAGCGCATGGCCAACCAGGACCGCAACATCTTCGCGGCCTGCATGGTGGCGCTGGGCGATGCGGATGCGCTGGTAACGGGCCTCACGCGCAATTTCTCGGTCGCCCTCGACAATGTGCGCCGCGCCATCGACCACAGGCCGGGGCATCGGCCCATTGGCGTTTCAATGGCGCTGGTGCGGGGGCGCACGGTGTTCATCGCGGATACATCGATCCACGAATTGCCTTCTGCTGAAGAGCTTGCGGATATCGCGCAGGAGGCCGCCGGCGTGGCACGGCGCTTCGGCTATGAACCGCGGGTTGCCTTTCTGTCCTACTCGACCTTCGGTTATCCACGGGGCGAGCGCTCCGAATATGTGAGGAATGCGGTGTCGGTTCTCGACAAGCGCCACGCCGATTTCGAATATGATGGCGAGATGGGAGCGGATGTCGCACTGTCGCGCGAGGCGATGGCGCTCTATCCCTTTTGCCGCTTGACCGCACCGGCCAATGTGCTGGTGATGCCAGCCGCCCATTCGGCGTCGATCTCCACCAAGATGCTACAGCAGCTTGGCGGCGTAACGGTGGTGGGTCCTCTGCTTACGGGTCTCGACAGGCCGGTGCAAATCGCGTCGATGTCGGCGACCGCCTCCGATATCGTCAATCTTGCCGCGATCGCCGCCTACGACATCAATCGTTAGGCTGGCCGAAATGGGCGAAATAGCGCTTATCAATGGCTGACACGGGCAATATGATCAGGATATCGACGCTGTTGAACTGGCGATCAATGACAGCACCTTCGCCGACATAGCTGCCGACCCGCAGATAGCCCTTGATGAGCGGCGGCAAGCTCCGCATTTCCGCCTTCGCATCAAAACGGCTCCGCCGTTTCATCTCAACGTAACGGTGCGGGAGGGCCTTAACTTGCCATTCGGGGGGAGTTGCCCGGTACCCCGCAAGGAAACTCAAGGCTTTCGCATGGGAATCGGGATCAGGACCCTCGAGGCTGGCGCAGCCGAACATCACATCGACATCATGGGCGCGGGCATAATTCCAGATGCCCTGCCAGAGCAATTCGAGAACCGGTTTGGTGCGATAGGGCTTGAGCACGCAGGAGCGGCCGAGTTCGAGAAAGCAGAGGTCCCCATGGGAGGCCAGAAGCGGTGCGATATCGAATTCATCCGCCGTATAGAACCCGCCGTTCCTTTCGGCCACGTCCTGGCGCAACAGGCGGTAGGTGCCCACCAGTTCTCCATCGCCGAGCATGACGGGATCGGGCGTCGACGCTTTTCCCTCGCGCACCACCACCAGGTGGTCGCAAAGGGCATCGAAGCGGTCCGCATCAGCACCACTTGCCACCGCCGCCTGATCGGGCTTTGCTGACATTTCCTCATAGAACACCCTGTAGCGAAGCTTCTGGCAGGCATGAATCTCCTCCGGCCCACTGGCGAGGCGGAGTTTCAGATTGCCTTTAGCGGCATGAATGTTTGATGGTCCTGACAGCGCCGCAGTCTCCCGTTCCGGTACCTAATGCCACAGAAGGCGCGATTGCGACAGTTATGTGGCCGCTCAGGCGGCGGAGCGGCGGCGGACCAGTCCCGCGATCGCTTCGTCGAGATCATGCCGGTCGAAGGGCTTGGAGAGATGGCCGTCCATGCCGGCGGCGAGGCACTCTTCATAATCTTCGCGGTGGGAATTGGCGGTGAGCGCTAAGATGGGCACGCGGGGCAGGCCCTTCCTCTCTTCATTCCGCCGGATCTGTCTTGTGGCCTCGAGACCGTCGAGCTCGGGCATCTCCACGTCCATGACGATCATGTCGGGTGTTGCACCTTTTTCCAGCAGGTCCAACACCTCCTTGCCGTTGCCGGCATCGGTCACGCGGCAGCCGGCCTTCTCCAGCATGGTGCGCGCCAGCAGGGCATTGACGGGATTGTCTTCGGCAAGGATGACCTTCATGCCGCCGGGCTTGACCTGTTTTTCGGCGATCTTGCGGAGGCCGGAAACGGCGGCATCGATGACGGCATCGGCTTGCCCGCTCAGCTGGCGGACCAGAGTGGAGCGCCGGAAGGGTTTCAGGAGATAGCCCGAGAAGGGAGGGGCGAGCAGATTCTGGTGTTGCTTGCGCTCCTCGGCCCGCATGACGACGAAAATCTGCCGCTTCACACCGCTGCCGCGCCGCTGCGACCGGGCGGCGAGGGCTTCAGCATGTTTCGGTTCGCAGATCAGAACGGGAGGGCTTCCGTTGTCCTTTATGGCTTCCGCACTGTCAAAGCGATGCACGCTGGCGCCGAGTTCCCGGAGCGCTGCTGCAAGGTGCCTGGCGATGGGCCCATCTTCCATCGCCAATCCATAGTCGCGACCCGTCAGAAGACCCGGCGGTTCCGATTGAGGTTCCGCAGCCTCGAATGGCAATCTGACCGTGAATGTCGTTCCCGCGCCGATACCGCTCTCTACTGTAATGGAGCCACCCATGGCCTCGGCCAGCTTGCGGGAGATCGAAAGGCCAAGCCCCGTGCCGCCGAACAGCCGCTTGGTATCGGCATTGGCCTGCACATAATCGTTGAACACGCGCTTCAATTCGTTTTCGGATATGCCGATGCCGGTGTCGCTCACGGTGATCGCCATGATGTTTTCGCCGGCACGGCCGATCGACAGGGACACGCCGCCTTTTGCCGTGAATTTGATGGCATTGCCGCAGAGATTGAACAGAATTTGCCGGATGCGCTGTTCATCGCCGATGATGAGTTGCGGCAAGAGCTGCGAGACGTGGCAGGAAATCTCGACATCCTTGGCATGGGCGCGGGGCGCGAGCAACTCAGTGACGCTCTCCGCGAGACTGACGATATCGAAGGAGCTCTGCTGCACGTCGAAGAAACCCTGTTCGATCTTCGTGGTGTCGAGGAGTTCATCGATGATCGACAGAAGCGCGCGGCCCGAAGCCTCCACGGTCCTGGCGTAGTTTCTCTGCTCGGCCGTCAAGTCGGTTTCAAGGAGGAGACCGATCATGCCGAGGACGCCGTTCATGGGGGTGCGGATTTCATGGCTTGTCGTGGCGAGGAAGCGCGATTTGGCGCGGTTCGCCGCTTCCGCATCCTGTCTGGCCTTTTGCAGGGCGGAGGCAGCGGTGGCCAGCGCCAACAGGCGGCGCTTGGCGCCGCGCCGCCAGAACATTTCCCCAACCGCAAGACCAAGCGCGAAGATGAGCCCGGCGAGGATAAGCGACAGCACGGGCTGGGAGGCGCCCGGCGACAGGGCAAGCGTCACGCAGAGGCCGCTCAGCGCCATCACCACCGAAGCGCCGGCGATCATCTTTCCGTGGCCGATTTCGGGGCGTGCGAGATCGCGAAGGGCGCTATCGAGCTTCTTGTCGTCGGCAAGGGCCTCGGGTTGGCGATGGATCACGTCGTCGGTCCGATCTGTCATGCTAATTTGATGACATTTGCCACGGACTGTTTGCAAAAGCCTTACGCTGTGGGCCCCACGGTGAATGCAGCGTTGATGGGATCGCTCAAATTTTAAGGATCACGCGGCGAGGCGGAAGGAGGCGAGCCGCTGGCGATAGCTCAAGGCTTCGGCGATGTGGAGGCGCGAGACCGTGGGCGCACCGTCGAGATCGGCGAGCGTGCGGGCCACGCGCAGCACGCGGTGATAACCTCGGGCGGACAGGTTCATGGCGTCGGCCGCATCGCGCAGAAGTTTCAATCCGGCGGCATCGGGTGTTGCTATGGCTTCAAGCAACGTGCCATCGGCTTGGGCATTGGTGCGGAGTTGCGGCTTGCCGAGGCTGGCGAAACGTTGCGCCTGAAGGGCGCGCGCCGCGGCCACCCTCATCGCGACATCGGCGCTGGATTCTTTCGGGGCGGGAAGCGTGAGGTCGGAAGCTTTGACGGCCGGCAGTTCGATCTGGATGTCCATGCGGTCGAGCAGTGGGCCTGAGATGCGGCCCTGGTAATCGGCAGCGCAGCGTGGACCAGTGCGGCAGACGTGGCCTGCTTCTCCCGCCATTCCGCACTTGCAGGGATTCATGGCCGCAACCAACTGGAAGCGGGCGGGGTAGGTCACGTGATAGTTGACGCGGGCCACTACGGTTTCGCCGGTCTCCATGGGCTGGCGCAAGCTTTCGAGAACGCGGGGCTGGAATTCCGGCAGTTCATCGAGGAAGAGGACGCCATGATGGGCGAGCGCCATTTCTCCGGGCTTGGCGCGGAGGCCGCCACCCACGAGCGCTGGCATGCTGGCGGAATGATGGGGCGACCGGAACGGGCGGCGGCGTGACAATTTTCCGCCGGCGAGCTCGCCCGCGAGCGAAGCCACCATGCTGATGTCTAGCATTTCGCGGGCGTCCATGGGCGGCAGGATCGAGGGCAGGCGCTGGGCCAACATGGATTTGCCCGCACCGGGGGGACCAACCATCAGCAGATGATGGCCTCCGGCGGCTGCGACTTCGAGCGCCCGCTTGGCCATCTCCTGGCCCTTGATGTCGCGGAGATCGGGAAGTTCGCCCGGCTCCTCGGCGGTGGCGGGCTTGGGCGCGCGCAACACTTGCGTGCCTTTCACATGATTGATGAGCTGGATGAGGTTTTCGGGGGCCAGAATATCCATGCCCTCGCTGGCCCAGGCAGCTTCGCTGCCGCAGGACTTTGGACAGATGAGCCCGAGGTCGCGGGCGTTGGCCGCCATGGCGGCGGGAAGTGCGCCCGCCACTGCGAGTATGCTGCCGTCAAGCGCCAGTTCGCCGATGACCGAATAGCGCATGAGGAAATCGGGCGGGATGACGCCCAGCGTCGAGAGCAAGGCGAGTGCTATCGGGAGATCGAAATGACTGCCTTCCTTCGGCAAGTCGGCTGGAGAGAGATTGACTACGAGGCGCTTGCCGGGAAGGGCGAGGCCGATGGCGTGGAGGGCGGCGCGCACCCGCTCGCGGCTTTCGCCAACGGCCTTGTCCGGGAGGCCCACCACATGGAACTGCACCTGGCCCGAGACGAACTGGGCCTGGACATCGACGGGAACCGCTTCGATCCCCTGGAATGCGACTGTCGATACCCGTGAGGTCATGGCCCGTCCCCTTGTTGGAGAGACGCTATCGCATCCTTTTTCCGGCTGCAAGAACATTTGCAGAACGCACTTCCGCTGTCAACTCCGCCTCCCGCTCGCGGAGGATGTTGTAGAGCTCTGCCACCTCCTCATCTGTGGGGTTGGCTTCGGTCAAGAGATCATCCGGGTTGCCGCCCCATTCGACATAGAGCCGTTCCAGCCGGCAGGCGAGAACTTCGCGATAGTCGTCGGGGTCCATGTAGAATTTCTCGCAGGGCAGGCCCCGTTGTTCCGCGAGGCAGTGGCCACTCCTGCGGCAGATGAGATCGGGGCAGACGTCAAGCGGCTCGTCGCGGGGATAATCCATCGCGTCTGGTCTCCTCAACAATGGTGATGGTTCGGGGTGGGGGATGGGTTGAACGGAGAAAAAATGGAGGGGAGTGCCGGAGCCGGGCTCCACGCAAACCTGAATATTCAGAAAAGGGCGCGAACGCCCGGCCTGCCGGCGCGGCGATTTTGGCAACCGGTTCGCACTTCGGCCTTGGGGGCTTCAAGAACCCTCGACTGCGAGGCGTTCCTTCCTGCTTGCGCAGAGCCCTTAACCCTTGGGGTAAGCCTAACTGCCGTGAAGCGCGGAGATCGTAGTGTCCCCGGGTCTTGCCGGAAGCTCCCGGGCCGGGTGGTGCGTTTTCCCACCTGGCGCAGGCGCCGCTTGGTGTTCCGCAATTTCGAGACGCTGTCGACATCGTCCCCTCCTTTGGAACAACCTGATATGGTGTATATTCCTAGATATAGGCAAAAATATGGCAGGGACGAAATTGGAATTCTTGGGCAATTCTGATACGTTCGTGGAAGAACACTGCCATAGCTAGCCAGCTTTCACGCATTACAACCAACCCGGAAATTTGCGGCGGGCGTCCCGCGATTCGCAATCTGCGCATACGCGTGTCCGATATTCTGGACCTACTGGCGGCAGGTGAGACGCGCGCCACCATTTTGGCCGATTATCCCTATCTTGAGAATGAAGACATTACAGCGACCCTTCGGTGCGTTTTCTGGTGGACGCGCAATTGCCACCCGCGTTTGGTAGATGACCGTGACAACCGCAATTCACCCCGGCCGTTTGCTCCGCCGCGAAATGACGGCGCGGCATCTCAGCGGCAACCGGCTTGCGCTTGATCTGGGCGTGCCATCGGTGCGCGTGACCTATATTCTAAACGGCCGCAGGTCGATCACGGCGCTTCGCCTTTGCCTGCTACTTCGGCAACAGCACTCAGTTCTGACTCGACCTGCAAAGCCAGTACGACATCAACATGACGGAACGCGAACGGGATGCTAAAATCAAGAAACGGGTGCATTCCGCAGACGCGGCGTGAACGGTTCGCGCGGAGTCTTATTTTATGCGTCAATGAACATTGCAGAGTCGCCCTTATCGACGCACCAACGCGCCATGTGATGCAGCTACCGTAGGCGAGGGGAAATGACTTTAATATGGAGATTTTGGTGGCATCTAAAAATGGCCAATGCTGAGCGTAAGGCGCTAAAGCTAAGGGATAAAATGTACAGCCTAAAAAACCGTGGCGAGCTCACCCAAGATCAGGAAACTGAACTTCGCAAAAATATTGCCTCAGCAATGTTGGCGCCGTTGGACGAGCTTATGGAAACCGCGCGCAGTCGCAAGCGCAAACCAGTGGAACCTATACCGGTAAAAATAAGCGCCTGGAACCCAGCGGAACGAGCCTCTCGGAATTTGTTATTTTTTATTTGCAAGATCGGCATCGACGAGCCCGGCTTTATATATGACCTTGGCAAAATAAAACCGGGCAACAGTTGGGACATTAGAGGCGGGTTTTCGAATAACCTAAGCGACTTGATTGAAGGTAACGAACAGGGGCTCAGGAATATAGAAAATAGCTTCAATCTTCGCTTCTCCTCTGGACGTCAAACTGAAATTACAATCACGGAATTTGAAACGGAAAAATTTCCGGAGCGGATTGGAAGCGGTGAAACCGCAATAAATGTCGTGATAAAATTGTCCACGTTCGCGCATAAGCATCTTTACGGTCATCTATCATCAATTTTGGATAGGTCTAGATCTGTATATGGCGATGAAAAGGCATTATTGGCCATCGGCTTCAATTCGAAGCCCTTCGTCTTTCCAAAGCGGCGAAAGATCGCCGGTAGTCCAATTCCTGACGCCTTCAAAAAACACATAAAAGCGAATCCTCTATACGTTTGTATACTGCGACTAGCGTCAGAATTGGGAAAAAACTCGATGCATAAAGAACGATCTTCGGTCAGAATATATGACAACAACTACGTGATCTGGGAGTCGTTTAAATTTGAAAATTGAATTCCACGATGCGGATAGCGCCCATTACGCCAAGGATCGCCGGAATAAATCCGGGGATGACAGGGTTGGTGTGGCTCCCCTCTTGTCACGTCAGAGAAGCTGCGGGTAGAGGTCCTGCCAGTGTGGATTGGTTTCTTCGATGAGATTGATTTTCCACTGGCGCGGCCATTTCTTCATAGTCTTTTCGCGTTGAATGGCGGCATCGATCTCGCCGAAATATTCGAACCAGACAAGAGTAATAACTTTGTACTTGCGCGTGAAACCGGGAACCTCTCCGGCTTTATGCTGAGCGATGCGCGAGACGAGGTCGCCGGTAACTCCGATGTAGAGCGTGCCGTTGAATTTTGCTGGCGAGAATGTAGACGGCATAAACGCGCTCTTCACCGGGCAAGCGATGGACCATTCACTACTCTGTCATTGCCGGGCTTGTCCCGGCAACCCATTCATCAGTGGTCTCGAACAGCGCCTCGTGACGCATGGGTCGCCGGAATGAATCCGGCGATGACAGTTCTGGGACCTCAGCTTACATTATCCGGTAGTTCCTTCTCGCGCCTCGCGATAAACTCGCGCAAGCCTTCGGCCACGCCTTCCTCGAGCTTCGGCTCCTCGTAGGCGGCGAGCATGGCGCGGGCCTTGTCGCGGCCGCGCGCGTCGTGGTCCTTGGCCCCTTCCGCGGACCATTGCTCGAAGCCGTTGAAATCCATGATCGAGGGCATGAAGAAGGCGCTTTCGAAATGCTCGAGCGTATGGCTGGTGCCGAGGAAATGTCCGGCGGGACCCACTTCGCGCACCGCCGCCATGGCGTCCTTGAAATCGTCGAATGAAAGCCCGCCTGCATATTTGTACCAGCCGATGAGCTGCTCGGCGTCGGTTGCGAATTTGGAATAGCCGCAGCACAGGCCGGCCTCGAGCCAGCCCGCCACATGCCAGATATAATTGGCGCCCGAGAGTATGGCCGCATGCATCAGCATATTGGATTCATAGCCGGCCTGGGCGTCATTGAGCTTTGAGCCGACGTGGAAGCCCGAGGTGCGCCATGGCAATTTATATTTCCGCGCCAGCGCGCCCATCAGATACATCATCTGCGCCGCCTCGGGCGT
>JBGTJO010000042.1:0-25692 GCA_041745135.1 Aestuariivirga sp.
TCATCGCTCATTGCAAGAGTTGCTTCTTGCCGTCGTAGTAGCCTTCCTTCTGAAGGATTTCTTCCATGCGCGTGCCGATCTCCTTGGCGCCATCTTCCGTCGAGGTTTCGCCAAGCATCATCTTGGTGCCCCATTCGGCGATCACTTCCGTGATGCCCGCCCAGGCGGGAAAGCGCGGACGGAATTCGGGAACGCCCTTCTGCCAGGAGGCGACCATGGGCTCGACGAACTTGAACTTCGCCTTGATATCGTCCTCCTCATAGATCGACATCCGCCCCGACACGCCGCCCGCTTCCACATAGGGACGCGCGATTTCTTCGGACGTCGCCCACTGGATGAAGAGCCATGAGGCTTTCTTCTGTTCCTCGCTCGCCTGTGAAGCCACGGCGAGCGAGAAGCCGCCAAGGGCTGGAAGACGACCCCCAGGCCCCGCCGGTTCGGGCGCCACGGCGAGGCAATCGCCGAGCTTCGAGGTGGCGGGATCAGTGAGCGTGCCGTAGAAGGCCGACCACTCGGTGATCATCGCCACCTGACCCTGGGCCAGCGCGTTCACCGCCTCATTGTGATCATAGCTGACGATGCCCTGCGGCATATATTTCATCAGGTCCTGGCGGAATTTGAGACCCGCCTGACTTTCGGCGCTCATCAAGTTCGACTTGAATTCCTTGTTGAGAAGCGAGCCGCCGAAGGGCCAGAGTACCCGCATGAAACTGTCGGCCGATTGCGTTTCGCCGCGCAGCGATTGCAACGCAAAGGCATATTGGCCATTGGTGGTGAGCTTCGGACCGTACACATCCTTGAGGTCCGCCCATGTCTCAGGCGGCTTGTCGAAGCCCGCATCCTTCAACTTGCAGGAATTGTAGAACAGGAGGCCTGAGTAATTGTCGAAGGGCAGCCCGTACACCTTGCTGCCCCAGCTTCCGAATGCATCGAGCAACAGCGGGAAGAAACCTTCGAGCTTCAGATTGGGATCGGTCACGGATGCGTCGGACTGGAATTTCTCGATGGGCTCGATCCAGCCATTCTCGGCGAATTCGCCGATCCATACGAGGTCGACTAATGCCATCGTCAAATCGCCGCCCGAGGTGAAATTCAAAACCTGTTTCTCGCGGGCATTCTCGTAAGGCACGATCTCGTAATTCACCTTGATGCCGGTCTTCTTCTCGAACTCCGGCAGCAGCTTGATGATGGCGCGGTAGCCCGGCCGATCCAGGAACATCACGCTGATCTCGGTGCCCTTGAGCGGTGCCGCCGCGGTTTCCAGCCAATCCGCGGCGAGGACCGGTTCAGTGCTCAACGATGCAGCTCCCGCCAGAATGGCAAGCGCGCTTAACGAGGCTAGAATTGTCTTTCGCATTGTCTCCTCCTGCTAGATTTTTCCATTAGGGTAGATCATCGTCTTCACCAGGCCCGGCGCGTTGGCGGCGTGATCGCGAAACGCCTCCGGCCCCGCACCCAATCCGATCTCGTTCGTCACAATGTCGGTCACATCGACGAGGCCGCGATCGACGAGGTCAATCGCTCGGCCATAGACATCGCCCATGCGGCGCGCGAATTTGATCTTGAGCCCACGCCGGCGCGCATCGGCGGCGGGGAGGGTGTAAGTGTCGCCATCGGGAATGCCGGCGAGCACGATGCGCCCGCCGATCTTCGAAGCCAGCACCGCATCGCGAAATCCATCGGGAGAATTAGTCGCTTCGATCACCAGCGAGCAGCCTTCGCGGTCCGTCACATCTTGGACCTGCCTTCCCGATTCAACAGCATCACCCGCGCCTTCACGGAGCGCCATGGCGCGACGGTGCTCCAAGGGATCAGCCGCGATGATTTCATGTTGGCCGGAGGAGGCTTTCAGAACCTTCATCACCAGCAAGCCAATGGGTCCACAGCCCAGCACCGCGATGCGCTCGCCGGCTCTTGGCTTGGCCAGATCGACCGCGTGAATGGCAACGCCCAAGGGCTCCAGCATCGCCGCCTGAAGGGGCGTAAAACCTTTGGGAATTTTCACGACCTGAGAGGCTCGGACCCAAACTTGCTCGGCCATTGCCCCTTGAAACGGCGGAGCGCCGGTAAATTCCACGCGAGGGCAAAGGTTGGCGTGCCCCGCCAGGCAAAATTCACATTCCCCGCAGCCATGGTTGGGATCCACTGCAACGAGATCACCCGCCCGCAGACCAAGATCATCAAGATCGCGCGAAACAGCGCCACAGAATTCGTGACCGGGAACGAAAGGCTCGCGGATTGTGGCCGCGCCGATGCCGCCATCCTTGTAATAATGCAGGTCGGAACCGCAAAGGCCCACGGCCGCCACGTCGATCAGGACATCCCCACCCAGCCCACGCTGCGGCGCATGTGGTCCGATCCGCGCATCATGGGCGCCATGGATAAATAATGCGGACGCCAAGAGAGCTCCTCCGGGTGTTACAGATGTATTCTGCTTGATACAACTGTATTGTCAAGCCGGAAGTTCCAAAAGCGCCCGGCGAAATACCTTGGCCGCGGGCCCCAGGGGCTCGTCGCTCCGATGGGCCAGATAGGCTGCCAGAACGGCCTCACCCTCCCGGCCAAGTGCCGTAGCGCGAAGTTGAACGAGGCGGCCCTCCGCCAGATCGCGTGCGACAACCCATGAAGGCAACCGTCCCCATCCCAAACCCGCCAGGATGAGCGCATGCTTGGCATCCTGGCTGTTCACCCGCCATGTCCCTGGCGAGAGCACGCCGAAGTCGCGCCCCTGGCTCAAGGGCGTTGGATCTTCCAGCACAATCTGCAAATGATCGGCGAGCTCGACGGCACCGATAGGTTCCCTGCTGCGTCCGGCCAAGGGGTGGCTCGCTGCCGCCACGGCGATGAGCGAGACCGACGACAGCGCTTCCAATTCGATCCTCGCGTCGCGGAACTCTTCACCCATCATGATTCCCAGCTTGCAGCGGCCGTCACGCAGGGCGGCCAGCGGTCCGCCAAGCGGTGCCACTTCGATCCTGACGCCCACGGAAGGATAGGCTTCACGCAAGTGAAGCAACGCGCCGGCCACGATTTCCATCGGGAATAAAATGTCGACGACGATCGGCAAGCCAAGCTCCACTCCCCCGCCCAACCCCCGGGCTCTCGCCCGCATGCGATCAGCCCGCAAAAGGATGGCGCGCGCGTCGGCCAGAAGGGCGTGACCTTCAGGCGTCAGGGACGGCCGGTGCCCTGATCGGTCGAAGAGCGAAACCGCAAGCTGAGCCTCCAGATTGGCAACGGCGTGGCTTACCGCCGACTGCACCCGCGATAGCCGCGCAGCGCCGGCGCGAAAGCTCCCGCTCTCCGCCACCGCCACAAAGGCTCGCATCTGATCGAGCGTCAGGCCATCCAGCATGATCTATTTAATCGCTCATCTTGAGCGAGTTTTTAGCATTTTAATCGATCAAGGCAACGCACATCTCCGGACAATCGCAAACAAAGGAGTTGCCGAGATGAGCGCGCATCACTGGGGATTTATCTTCGACGGGCCGGGTCTCGATCCAAAAAAGGATCGGATGGTCATTGATCGCGGCGGCATCCGCACGGTGCTTGTCGGCGTGCCGAGCGTATCGGAAGCCGCGAATACCGCGGTCGAACTGGTGGAAGAGAGCGCTCAGTTCCTCGAACTGTGCGGCGGGTTCGGGCCCGCTGGCGCGGCCAGGGTCATCGAAGCCGTGGGCGACCGTGTCGCGGTTGGCTTCGTGAGCTTTGGCGCTGAATCCCTGAGCAAAATCGCCGCGGTCTTCGCGCCCCAAACATAAGCGCTACTCACCCATCAATCAGGAAAGGACTTTCCTTATGGAACGACGTCATTTGCTCCAACAGGCCGGATTCGGCGCTGCGGCCGCAACGCTCGCCGCAACCTCCGTGATGCCAGCTCATTCGGCCACACCCTCAACCACGAAGGATAACGTAACGATGACTCCCAAGCTCACGCGGACCAACACTGCCGTCATGCTCGTCGATCATCAGCAGAAGCTGGTGGCAGGCTCGCGCATCCCCGACCCTGAGACGCTCGCCCGCAACAGCGTCGGCTTGGTGAAGGCCGCCAAGATCCTTGGACTTCCAATCATCGCTACATCGAATGGCAAGGCGCTGTTCGGCCCCTTCTTTCCAGAACTGGTTGAAGCTTTAGGCGATACTGAAATCATCGAGCGCTCGGCCATCGATACCTTCGATGACGAGCGCGTGACGGAGGCCGTGCAAGCGACGGGGCGCACGCATTTGATCGTGGCTGGAGTGTCCTTGCCTGTATGCGCGGCGATCCCAGCACTCTCTGCTGCCGCGCGAGGATTGCACACCTATGTGGCGATCGATGCCTGCGCCGCGCTCGATGAGCTTGAGTTGCAAACCACGCTGCACCGTCTTTCTCAAGCAGGAATAGTCAACTCCACCTATGGGGCGCTGATTTGCGAAATCCTCGCCGACAATGCCGATCCGAGGGCGAGGGAAGTCTACCAAAACCTGCGCACGCAATACGGCTTCTCGACAATCGCTGCAGTGGGCGCGTCCACAACCTAAGGGTTTTGCGAGGAAAGGAGGAGTTCAATGGAAGCCGTGTTTCCCGGCCTTTACGCTTCGCTTCCCGAAGTATTGTCGTTTGCGCCCAATACGGTGATCCGGACGTTCCTTCTGGCGCGGGAAGCCGGCAATCTGCTCGTTTACGGCAGTTCTCCAGTCGCCGCTGAGGCGCAATCAATTGAAAGCCTCGGCGGAGCGTCGCGCCACTATCTCAATCATCGGCACGAAGCGGCATTCGGTTGCGAAAAAGCCGCCAGCGCCTTGCACGTCCCGCTCTATGTCCACCAAAACGAGCGCCCCTCGGTAGCGGTGAAATGCAAAGTGGCGGAGACGTTCTCCAAACGCCACAAGCTCGATGCTGATTTCGAGGTCATTCCGACACCAGGGCACACCTCCGGCGCCACAGCCTTTCTCTGGAATAGCGGTCAACATCGTTTCCTCTTTACCGGGGACACGGTCTATTTCGGCAAGCAAGGCTGGGTCGCGGCACTGCTCGGCTCGAGCGACCGGAAAGCTTACATCGAAAGCCTCGAACTGATCCGCAGCCTCGATTTCGATGTACTCGTTCCCTGGGCCGCACCCGTGGGCGAGCCCTTCCACGCTCTCACCGACAAAACAAACACCCAACGCTGCATCGGCGTCATCATCGATCGCCTGCGCTCTGGCGAAGATCACTGACAGGAGAACCAGATGACCAAAGTGCTTGTGCTTTACTACTCGTCCTACGGCCATATCGAGACGATGGCAGGGGCCATTGCGGAAGGCGTTCGCGAAGGAGGCGCCCAAGTCACCATAAAGCGGGTGCCGGAGCTCGTACCCGACGATGTCGCCGTCAAGTCGGGGTATAAAACCCATCAGTCAGCACCTATGGCTACGGTCGCTGAACTCCCGGACTACGACGCCATCATCATCGGCACCCCGACGCGCTATGGCAACATGGCCGCGCAGATGAAGAACTTTCTCGATCAGACCGGCGGCTTGTGGTTCGAGGACAAGCTGGTCGGCAAGGTCGGCAGCGTCTTCACATCGACTGGCAGCCAGCATGGCGGTCAGGAGACAACCATACAGTCCACTCACACTGTTCTTCTGCATCTCGGCATGATGATCGTGGGCCTGCCCTACAGCTTCAAGGGCCAGATGAACATGGATGAGATCACCGGCGGCTCGCCTTATGGCGCTTCAACATTAGCCGGTCACGGTGAGCGGCAGCCCAGCCTCAACGAACTCGATGGCGCGAGGTTCCAAGGCAAGCACGTGGCCGAGATCGCAACGGCGCTCAAACGCGGACGCCGCAAACAAGAAAGCAAACTCGTGTGACGAATGATATAGGAAAGGAGAAGCTTATGACCGAAACTGTTGTTATCGGAAAAACCGACGGCCTGCACTTCATCAATCCCAAGGGCCTCTACGACCCCGCACCCAACGGCTATTCGCATCTTGCAATGTATCCCGCCGGATGGCGGATCGTCCTCGCATCGGGGCAGGGCGGTGAAACGGAGGATGAAACCCTCTCGGATGATTTCCGCACCCAATTCAAACAAGCTCTGGCCAATACCGAAACCGTGCTTGCGGCGGCTGGCGCCAAGATGCTGGACGTGGCGAAGGTCACGCTCCTCATCGTAGAACACGATGAGGAGAAATTTCGAGTGATGACCGAGGAGATCGAGCGAGTCTGGGGCGAGCGGAAGCCGGCGAACACGCTTATTCCCGTACCGGCGCTAGCCCTTCCCGGCATGCAGATCGAGATCGACGCCATTGCCGTTGTTCCGGGCTGACTTATCTCGCCGTTCACGCGGAGGCGCCGCACGCCATTTGCGCGCCGATAGCTCGGCGCACTGGCAATTGGAAAGAGCAGATGATCGCACCTTGTCCTCGCCCCGCGAAGCGGGGAGAGGACGGGCCCCATCGCGTAAGCGATGGGTAGGAGAGGGGCTAACGGTCATTTGCATAACAATTCTTTTTCGATCACGTAACAGGAGAAAAAATCCGTGGCCCCTCTCCTCCCCCATCATGCGTTCCGCATGACGGGTCCCCTTCCTCTCCCCGCTCACGCGGGGCGAGGACATATGAGTGAACTTGATGGATAAAAACACTGGAACAATGAAAACTGCACACCGCTCGCGAACCGATCGTTCGCGTTGGCTCACGATTTTCCTGATCGTGGGAGCTGGCATCGTCTCGGCCTTTCAGGCGGGCAAGGCGCCGATGGCGCTGGCGGACATCCAGGTGGAGCTTGGCCTCACCCTGGCCATTGCCTCATGGGTGCTTTCCGCCTTTGCCATCGTCGGCGCCTTGGCGGGCATCGCCATCGGCATCGCGGTTGACCATGCGGGCGCTTGGCGTCTGGTGGTTGGCGGTCTGCTGGTGCAGGCGGCGGGCTCGGCCGCTGGAGCATTTTCCGGTGGTGCATCTGTGCTGCTCGCCAGCCGGGCTGTAGAAGGCCTGGGATTTCTTGCAACAACCATCGCAGCTCCAGCCCTTATTGCCGCAGTGGCTCGCCCCCGCGATCATGACCGGGCCTTCGCGCTGTGGGCCACTTTCTTTCCCGTGGGCATGACCATCATCATGCTGAGCGCGCCGCTGCTGAGCGTCCTGGAATGGCGGGGCTTTTGGTTGCTCAACGCGGGGCTTCTGCTGGCCTACGCCGGAGTGTTCGCCGCTTGCGTCGATGCAATACCGGTCAGCAGCGCCCGCCGCAGCGCCATCGGCGATATCGGGCAAACGCTTTCAGCCACGGGGCCCTGGCTCCTCGCTGCACTTTTTGCCGCCTATCTGGCGATCTATCTCGCGGTGTTCGGGTTTCTACCCTCGCTGCTTTCGGATTGGCTGGCCATCGGTTCAGAGGCCGGCAGCATGCTTAGCGCAGGTGCGGTGGCCGCGGGTGCCGCCGGTTGTCTTGCTTGCGGCCAACTTCTCACCCGCGGCGCGCGGCCATGGCTCATCCTGGTGGTTGCGTTCGCGGCCATGGCGCTCTGCGGCTTCGGGATTTTCAGCGAGAGCATACCGGGCGTGCTTGCCTATGCATTCTGCATCGTGTTCTCCTTCATCGGCGGTTTCATTCCTGTCGTCCTCATCGATGCGGTGCCCCGCCATGTGCCGCGCCCAACCCTCATCGGCGCGGGCATGGGGTTCCTCATGCAAGGCAACAATGCGGGCTTCATGATAGGACCCGCAGTCACCGGCATCATTGCCTCATCGCTCGGCTGGCCCGCCGTGTCATTCTTTATGGCCGCCGTGGCCTTCCTCGCCGTGGGGTTGGCCCTGGTGTTCCGGTTGCGTCCGCCCGAAGCGGCGCGAGGAGGATGATCGATATGGGCGCATTGATTAATGGCATTTGGCATGGCGATGATGAGCGTCCGGCGCCAACGGGCGTTCGCAACTGGATCACCGCCGATGGCTCTTCGGGCCCCAGCGGCGAGGGCGAGTTCAAGGCCGAAGCCGGGCGCTATCACTTGTACATCTCGCGCGCCTGCCCATGGGCCCACCGCACCGCGATCTTCCGCGAGATCAAGGGGCTGCAGAATCTCATCAGCCTCTCGGTGACGCACTGGCTGCTGGCCGACAATGGCTGGACGTTCGATTCCGCGCGGGGCGTCATCGCCGATCAAGTGAATGGCTCCCGTTATCTGCGCGAGCTCTATGTGAAAAGCGATCGCCGTTTTACCGGCCGCGTCACGGTGCCGGTCCTGTGGGACAAGAGGCTTGGCCGCATCGTCAGCACCGAGTCCGCCGAGATCATCCGCATGTTCAACTGTGCCTTTGATGGTCAGGGCGCACGTGCGGGCGACTATTATCCGGCAAATCTTCGCCCGGAGATTGATGCGCTCAACGAGCGTATTTTCCACACGCTCAACTTCGGGGTTTACAAGGCGGGCCTTTTCGCCACCAGCCAGGAGGCATATGAGCGCGCCGTCATGCCGGTCTTCGAAACGCTCGACTGGCTCGAAGCGAAGCTCGCACACTCCCGCTACCTGTGCGGCGAGCAACTCACCGAAGCCGATTGGCGGCTGTTCACCACCTTGCTTCGTTTCGATATGGTCTATCACGGCCACTTCAAATGCAATCTGAAGCGTCTCGTCGATTACCCGGCGTTATGGTCCTATACGCGCGAGCTCTATCGCTATCCTGGCGTTCGCGGCACGGTCGATTTCGAACATATCAAGCGGCACTATTACGAAAGCCACCGGCACATCAATCCCACGGGCATCGTGCCTGCTGGACCGCTCCTGGATTTCGATGAGCCGGGATCGCGCCTTCCACATCCCGTCATCCCGTCGCAAACCGAGACGCAACTTTCAACGTGAAGACTCTGCGAAACTCCGTACCCTGTCTACCGTGGGTCCCGGCTTTCGCCGGGATGACGAATTAAAGGTATGGCAGCCAGCCGGTTCAACGTTTCGGCAATGTCGGCTTCGGTGGTGTTGGGGTTGATGGTGCAGAGCCTGAGGACGCTTCGTCCGCCAATCACAGTCGAGGTCAGTGTCGCGTAGCGCGATTCAGTGATCGCGTTCACCATAGCCGCGTGTTGGCCGGGCTTGGCGTTTCGCCTCGCGAAAGTCACGATGCCGATCTGCGCGGGAGTTATAAGCTCCCATGTGGCAGCGTCCTTCTCGATCAGGGCTTGGGCAATCTCGGCAAGTTCGATGCCGCGTTCGATGGCGCTCGCAATCCGCGCCACGCCATGGGTCCTGAACGTCATCCACATTTTCAGCGCGCGGGTCCGGCGCGACAGCTCGAGGCTGCGGTTGAAGAAGTCGACCTCTTCATCCTGTCCCATCACGTCTTTTAGATATTCGGGGTTCATCGTGAAGGCGCGTTCCAGCGCGCCGGCATGGCGCACCAGCACGCAGCCGCAGTCATAGGGCTGGAACAGCCATTTGTGCGGATCAAGTACGAGTGAGTCCGCATGCTCCATGCCAACGAGATGGGCGCGGCCCTTTGGCGTCAGTGCTGCGGGTGCGCCATAGGCGCCGTCCACATGCATCCACAGGCCATTGGCCTTGCACAGCGCTGCCACCTCGGGCAGGGGATCGCAGGTGCCCGTGTTGGTGGTTCCAGCACTGGCGACGATGAGCACCGGCTTCTTCCCATTGGCGCGATCCTCGGCGACCGCGCTTGCGAGCTGCTGCATGTCGAATTTGAGATCGGGTCCGGTCGTCAGTATACGGATGTCTTCCGGCGGCACACCCAGCGCCGTAAAGTTACGCTTGAGCGAGGCATGGGTCTGATCGTTAAGATAGACGACGCCGCGCCCCTTTATCGCGAAGCATGCGGCGAAGGCGGTGAAGTTCGCCATGGAACCGCCGCTTACGACAATCCCCTGGGTTCCCTCCGGCATACCGAGCAACTGCCGCAGCCAATCGATGACGATGAGTTCAACGGTCGCCGGGCCGCTGCCGCCAACCCAGGTTGCGGCCATGGCGTTGTAGCCCGTGGCCAGCCAGTCGCCGAGAATGGCGGCGAAGGAGGAAGGCCCCGGCACACGCGCGAAATAGCGCGGATGATCGCCATGCTGCATGTAAGGCAGCACCAGATCGCGCAACGCAACAAGGGCCGCCGCCGGATCGGATGGCTCTCGCGGAAGCGCACCGCCCACCGCCGCTTCCAATGATTTCCGCGAGGCCACGGCAATCGCCGGCTCATCGCTTCGCCCCGCCAGATGCTTCACCACCATGTCGACAACCTGGTAGCCGAGCTCGCGCATCTGCTCCTCGGGGAGGCCCAGCGTATCGGCGGGCGGCCGGTTGGCGGTCATAGCTCCGTTCCCTTCTCCTTGGGTGTCGCCAATCTCCCGCAATCCCTGCAACCGTCATCCCGGCGAAAGCCGGGATCCCGCTTTGGCGGTTGTCCCAGTGAAAGCGGGATTCCAGCTTTCGCTGGAATGACGGAATAAAGGGAATGGCGACACTGTGGAGTGCAAGGCATTTTTAGGACCTTGAATCGACGAAATGCGCGGCTTGCGCACCAAGCTCGTAATAGGCTTCTTTTACCGTGCGAAACGCAGCGTCACGCGGAGCCGTCACCGGGAGGGGCAACTCGCCCTCGGTGATGCGGCCAAGGATATGCCCGGCAAGGACGCGGCCAAACACCGTCCCCGGCGCGATGCCGCGGCCATTATAGCCGCTGAAACCAACGACATTCGGCGCGAAGCGGTGGAACTTCGGCAAGTGATTGTCGGTCATGCCGATCAGGCCATACCATTCGGTCTCGAATTCGACATCGCCAAGCTGCGGAAAAAGCTTCTGCACGGCACGTTTCGCCCAGGCGCGGTGTATCGCCGTGCCGTGCCCACGCAAGGCGCCAACGCTGCCGAATATCAGGCGGCCGTCGCGATCGAGGCGGAAGGAACTCAGTACCTGGCGCGTGTCCCACGCCCCTTCGCGGCCTGGCAAAATCGACTGCCTGACATTGTCGCTCAAGGGCTTCGTCGTCAGATTGAAATAGGGAAGATGAATCTGTTCGCGGCGGATTTCCGGCCACGGCGTATCGGCAATGGTGTAGGCATCGGTCGCCATCACGATCCAGCCGGCTTCGACCGAGCCTGATGCCGTGCGCACGATCCACTTGCCTTGTGATCCTTCCGCGCCGGTGGCGGCACTTCCCGTATAAATTTTCGCACCGGCCCTGAGAGCAGCGCGCGCCAAACCGCGAACATAGGCCAAAGGCTGAATGGTGCCGGCACGAAGATCGAGCAGTGAACTTGTGTACGCAGCACTTCCGGTTCGCGATGCTGTTTCAGCAGCATCGAGAAGCCGCACCGGAGCACCCCGCGCCGTCCACTGCCGCGCGCGCTCCTTTATCTCGGCCATACCCTTCTTGCCCACGGCGCAATGGAGCGTGCCGTTCTTCACCGGGTCGCAATCGATGGCGTGCTTCTCGATCAGCTTCCACACGGCGGCAGGCCCATCGCCAAGAAGGTTCAGCAAGCGCTCGCCATGGTCGGCGCCCAGCAATTGCGGTAAGTCTTCGGGCCTCACCCACATGCCGGCATTCACCAGTCCGAAATTTCGCCCCGACGCGCCGAACCCGATAGCCACAGCTTCGAGAACCGCAACGCTCGCCCCCATTTCAGCGAGATGAAGCGCTGTCGACAGCCCCGTAAAACCGCCGCCGACCACGGCCACGTCTACCTTGATATGCCCTGACAGGCTTGTGGTTTCCGGAGCGGGCGGGGCCGTCAGTTCCCACAGGCCGTGGGAGCGGGGATCATTCTGCATGGCGGGAGATGACTAGCGATGCCGGGTCGACAGCGCAACCTCACCGCCTGTCATTTATCCTTGTGCCCAAGGGCCCATCCCCCGCAAGGGGAGGGTGGTCGTGGGCTAGCGGCAACCGGTCGCGCTGCCCTTTACCTTGCGCAAGCCCTATGTTCAGCGAAACTGTTTGAAAGGTTGCCGCATGGGAGTGGTCATTCCCTTCGAAGGCTCCGGCAGCGAAAAACGCGCCAGCCTTGATCCGCTGGTTAGCCTCGTCCAGGCCGACATGGACAAGGTCAACGAAGCGATTATGGCGCGGGCCCACAGCCATGTGGAGCTGATCCCCGAGCTTGCAGGCCATCTCATCAATTCCGGCGGCAAGCGCATCCGCCCCATGCTGACGCTGGCCTCCGCCCGCATGTGCGGCTACAAGGGCGATCATCATCTGAAGCTCGCCACCGCGGTTGAATTCATGCACACGGCGACGCTGCTCCACGACGATGTCGTCGATGAAAGCGATCTCCGGCGCGGCAAGGAGGCAGCCCGGGTCATCTGGGGCAATCAGGCCAGCGTGCTGGTGGGCGACTACCTGCTGGGCCAGGCCTTCAAGATGATGGTGGAGACGGGATCCCTCGAAGCGCTGCGCATTCTCGCCAATGCCGCGGCCGTCATCGCCGAAGGCGAGGTGATGCAACTCTCCATGTCGCAAGACACGTCGACCACGGAGGATGCTTATCTCCAGGTGATCGGCGCCAAAACGGCGGCGCTGTTTTCGGCCGCCGCCGAAGTGGGCAGCGTCGTGGCGCTGCGTCCGCGCCCGGAACAGGCGGCCCTTGAATCCTACGGCCGCAATCTCGGCATCGCCTTCCAGCTGATCGACGACGCTTTGGATTATTCCGGCTCCGAGGCGCTGCTGGGCAAAGGTGTGGGCGATGATTTCCGCGAGCGCAAGATCACGCTTCCCGTGGTGCTTTCCTACCGCCGGGGCGCGCCCGAGGAGCGCAGCTTCTGGAAACGGACCCTTGAGGAAGGCAATCAGACCGCGGACGATCTTCTCTACGCCAAGAAGCTGATGGAGCGCCACGGCGCCATCGCCGACACGATCGAGCGCGCCAACCACTATGGCGACATCGCCCGCGACGCATTGGCGATCTTCCCGGAAAACGAGTGGAAGGCGGCGCTGCTCGAAGCCGTCGATTTCTGCGTGTCGAGGGCCTATTGAGGCGTCTTTCGCTAATGCAGTAGTCGCGAGCGGGAGCCGGCATCTCTCAAGCGCCGGCCCCCGTTTGGAAAATTGCAGCCATCCGTTAGTCGTCGAACGGACTGATGCACTCGCGGACGTCGCCGCTGTAGGACACCCAAGTGTTGTCGTTAGGATTGTACGAACGATAGCGCTCGGAGCAATACTGGACGTGGTCCTCGTCCCAATCGTCATCGTCGTCATCATATACAGCCAGCGGCACCGTCACCGTCCACCACGGCTCACGGTAGTAATAGCCGTCATAATAGTGGAAATAGCCGTCCCGGCGGTTGCGGTAGCGGTCGCCGTGGAGGCGTCTCTCCCAGCGGCGCTCCTTTTTATTGCCGACATCGTGCAGAAGGATATTGCCGTCCGCCGCGCCCAGCTGGACGGCGGGGATGGCGGCCGCCGAAGCGCTGCCACCCGGTACTGCGAAAACGCCAATGCCAAGCATGGCCGCCAGCGCCAATGGGTAAAACTTGTTGATCATGGCTTTCTCCATCTTTCAAGGAACCGATGGGCGAACCCCGCGGGATCCGGCCCTGACTATGAAACCGGGCACCCGGCTGAAGGTTCCCATCAATATTCAGCGCAAAACCGTGTGCCGCACCCACCAGTTGGGAAATGCGGCGGAAAGTTGGCGCGCCGCGCGGCCCGCCGCATCCCTGTTTTCAAATATGCCAAAACACGTTGCTCCGGAGCCGGACATCCTGGCGAAGCGAAGGCGCTGCTGATTTTCGAGGGCGGCAATCACATCGGTGATGACGGGAGCGATTGCTGCGGCTGGCACAGCGAGGTCGTTCCGCCACGTTGTGGGTTCCGAGAGATTGCTGAGCGGGGGGCAATGTTTCTCGCCAGGGGTCAAACCAAGTTTCTGGAACACCTCTGAAGTTTGAACCGCAATCCGGGGATTGATCAGCACGGCATGCCAAGGCTTGAAATGGTCAAGCGGGGTGATGCGCTCGCCCACGCCCTGCATGCGGCAGGCTTTCCCCATGAGGCAAACGGGAACATCGGCGCCGAGCGACAAGGCGGCTTCCGAGATTTCATCGTCGATCTCCGCAATTCCCGATATCCGCAGGAAACCCCGCATGGCAGCAGCGGCGTCGGCGGAGCCTCCGCCGATACCGGCGGCGAGAGGAAGATTCTTGGTGAGATGCACGGCAACCGGCGGCAACGTCTTGCCGCGGGCGGCTGCGAGTGGGGCAACTTTCCGATAAGCCATGCCGATGATGTTGCGCTCGGGTGGCGGCAATAAAGCTGCGAACGGTCCGCTGGCTGCAATGGAAAATTCCGCGGCGGGCTCCAGGCGCAATTCATCGCCCACATCTGCGAAAGCCACGATCGAATCGATTTCGTGAAATCCATCGGCGCGTCGGCCAAGGACATGGAGCGCCAGATTGATCTTGGCGGGCGCGAATTCGGTTAAGAAGGTCATGATCTTGCGGGAGGCACTACCGTTCTCATCATGCCCCGCACTCGATGCGGGCATCTTCTCGATGCCGAAAAGGATGGCCGTGTGTCAGGGTCTTAAGCCAGACGCAGCTGGCCTAGCTCGAAAGCCGATGACCCGCGATTGTCCTCGCCCTGCGAAGCGGGGAAAGGACAATAAGGCTATTGGTGTTCGAGCGAACCCAGCGTGATCCCGGAGAAGCTCAGCTCCTTCGGCAGGTTTCCCTTGCCGTGGCGGTTGACGCTCAGCATGTCGCCTTTGCCGGAGGCCGATTGGGGTGTCGCGGCTTCAGCACTGCCGGGAAGGATGCCGGCGATGCCGTCGGCGAAGGGCCGGGGCTCGCCGTCGCGGCGGACCGCCTGGTCGCCATTGAAGATAACCTGGTTGGGCCACCAGAAGAGATCAGCACCCGCCGACGCCGTCGCGGTGATAGTCTTGATCACCGGAACGCCCGACTCCGAACCATCGCGCAGCTGATCGGCAAGGTCGCCCTTGCCGTCAAGATTGGAGATCGTCTCAAGCGTCAGTTCCGCCATGGTTTCGGGCGCCTCGAGGGCGCCGATGCTCTCGTTCACCGGCGAGTTCCGCTTCACCATCACTTCGGGGGGTGCTGCGGCAGGCTCGATCTTCATGTTCACGGCGGCCATCATCAAAACTTCGATGGGCTTGGGGCGGGGCTTCGGAATCAAGTCGGCAACCGGCTCAACGCTTGCCAGCGTCATGGTTTCAGGCTTCTTCACTGGCTCGACCGCAGGCGCTTTCGGCGTCTTGCTGGCCTTTTCGCTCAATTCTGCCAGTTCTTCCTCGTCGCCCTCATAATCCGCTTCCGACGGAACGGCCGCCTGTTGCGATGGAGAATTCGAGCTCACCTCGGCGACAGCGATCTGGTCCTCCCGGTTGAGCCTTGCGCCCACCGTCTTGCGATAATCGCGCATGATCTTTGCCATTTCGCGGGCGCTGATGCCCGGCCCCCAATGGCGCACGTTTCCTGAATCCACATGGAGGAAGCCCGTAGGTCCGGTGGAGCCCCGATAATAACCAACGCCGCCAACCTTCCGAACCAGCGCGCTGTTCCGCATCTTGAGCGTCGATACGTCGGGGAAGAAGATGTCGATGGCCTTGCCCTGGATATGCTGGCTCTTCTTGGCGACACCGCGCCCCATTTTTTTCAGGAAGCCGTTGGTCTTGGCCGAGCGATAGCCGCTCACGATATTGACGGGCACCTTGGAGCCCAGATCCGCATGGAGTTCCCAGACCAGATCGATGGTCTTGGGATCGATGGTGATCACTTCGTCCCGCCGCCAGTCGCGCAGGATATGATTGATTTTCTTCATGGCCGAGGGGACATAGCGCCCATTCACCATATAGGTGACGGTGAGCGTTTCCTTGGTGTGGATATGGTGAAGCGAAAGGGTTCGCGTTTCACCGGCGGAAAAGGCGGAAGCGCCGAAGCCCGTCCATGCGCCAGCCGCAATAATGCCTGCTATCGCCGAGGAGGCGAGGGCATTTTTGAGACGCGATGGTGATGTCTGCCGACGTCCAGTGTCTCTGAGCAAACTTTGTTCCCCACTCACACAACCGGAAATATTTCCCCGGTTTTACTTCTGGCTTCCCCGTCCAGGTCGCAAAAGGCTTATCGCCCGCTTACACCCATTCCGGAATTCAAACAAGGATTCGGCTGCCGCCGTCCCGATCCACTCCGTCCCAATGTGGAAGAGCATCATTAACAATGGCTTAAGGTGAGTCAACCCACAAAAAATGCTTGACTTTCCGCGTGTCCTCGCCCCGCGACAGCGGGGAGAGGAGGGGGACCCATCGCGTCAGCGATGGGGGAGGAGAGGGGCCAACGGATTAACTCTCCGATTCGCTCGTCTTCCAGCGAATGAAACACGGAAATAAACCATTGAAAATATCCGGGTGCCCCTCTCCTCCCCCATCGCTACGCGATGGGTCCCCATCCTCTCCCCGCACACGCGGGGCGAGGACAAGCCTCAGCGCTGGGCTAGAAGGGTGGCGGTCATCGCTTTCTCAAGGGCTGCGTCGCGGCCGTAGATATCCTCGAAATACTGCATCTTGCCGCTTTGATCGGGCCAGGCGGTGAAATAGGCGATGTGGACTGGCACCTTGCTGTCGAGCTTCACGGTCTGGCTGTCCCGGCTGTCCGTATTGGCGTCGATCCTGTCGCGCTCCCAACCGAGCAGAACGGTGGCGAATTCACGGGGATTCTCCACCCTGATGCAGCCGTGGCTGAAGGTTCTCACGTCCTTGGCAAACAGGTCCTTGGTGGGCGTGTCGTGCATATAAATGTTGTGTTTGTTGGGGAACAGGAATTTGAGCTCGCCCAGCGCATTGTCCTCGCCTGGCGGCTGCTGAATGTTGAAGGGGACCTTGCCGCCGTAATTCCACCAATCGATGTTGCGGGACGCAATCCGCTTGCCGCTCTCCGTCGTCACCTTGAAGCCGATGCGATCGAGATAGCCCGGATCGTTGCGCAGCTTCGGCAGGTATTCATTGGCGATGATCGAAGGCGGAACGCCCCATGACGGATTGAAAACCACCGTCTCGATCTCATCATGGAAAGAGGCGGTCTGGGTGTCGGTCTTGCCGACGATCACCTTGCTCCGCCAGGCTTCCGATTGCCCGTCCATGACGAGGACCTGAAAGGCCGCCTGATTGACGAAGACATGGCGGTTACCCAGGCTCTTCGGCAGCCAGCGCATGCGCTCCATATTGTCGATGAGGCGGGCGATATGGCGCTCGTCATTTACCTTGTTGAGCGCGTTCACCGTGCTGTCGGTGAGCATGCCGGTAGCCTTGATCTTCGCCGTCTTCTGAAATTTTTGCAGCGCTTCCTGGAGGTCGGAATCGAGCAAATCATCCGTCAAGTCGGAGACCGAGCCGGCATTGAGGCTGGCGAGGCGGGCGCGAACCGCGGGGATGCGGCTGTCGGCCTGGCCGAGTTTGACCTGGGGGCCCTTTTCAATGGGCACGAATGACTTGCCGGCCTGCTCCTTGCGCAGTTCAGCCAGAGTGGCCTTCATGACGCCATAGGCGCGGTGCTGCGGCTGCAGGTTCTGGAGGTAACGCGCGGGGAAAAAGGTTTTGGCCAGCATGCCCATGGCATCGCCTGCGGCCACACGCTCAGGCGTAATGTCGTGATAGCGCGAGAGGCGCTTGGGATCGAACTGGCCGCCGGAAGCCTCACGCGCGTATTTGAGCGCCATGGCGGTGAGGCCCAGGTCAAAACGCGCCAGCGCCGCCAGGTCATCCGCCGGAATAGTGGCCGTGAAATCCGAGAGCGCGGGCGGGCGGTAATGGGCGGGCTGCATGCCTTCGGCTTCCGCCGAAGCCAGCACTTGCAACACCGAGTTGGCGCGCCCGGAAGGCTTGCCACCGTCCACCCAAATGGGGCGGAAACCTTGGGCGCGATAGTGATCGAGCATCGCCTGCTTGATCTCCGGAACGATCCTTATGCCGAGGTCCTTGCTGGCCAGCGCATCATAGATGGCAGCGGCCGCGGGATCGGCGGGGCGCGGCTCCTTGTGAGTGGACCCGCCGAGCGAAACCATCTTGTCCGCGACATAGGTGAGATTGCCCATGCCATAGCCCTTGAACTGGGGCTCGGGATCGTAATCCCTGCGGTAATTCCTTTTGTACGGGTTCTCATATCCGGAACCATAGATGATGCGCGTCTCGCTGTTGCGGGCCCACCAGGCGCGCTTTTTCCGCCGCTGCTCACGCCGGGCATCGCGTGAATCGTCACCGTTGCGGGAGAACAGGCTATCGAAGAAATTACGCTTCTTTTTCCGGTCATGGTCGGCGAGGGCAGCGCCGGATAGCAAAACGACCGCCAACGCGGCAATCGTCACACGCTGAAGAACCGGTATCATGACTGCACTTCCCCTGATGAGACGAACCTAATCATCCGATTATGGCAATTCAACCGCTAACAGACCCGTCCTCGCTAAACGATCAAACCTGTTACCCGGTTCCCTCATCGAGGCCCATTTCCTTCATCTTGCGATAGAGCGTCGAGCGGCCGATCCCCAATTTACGAGCGACTTCAGACATTTGACCCCGGTAGCGATGGAGAGCCAGGCGGATCATGTCGGCTTCGACCTCTTCCAGCCTGCGGATATGGCCGCCTGCGCTCACCACAGGAATGCCGAGCGCCATGCCATCGCTGACGGAGGCCCCGGCGGAAGGGGCAACTGCAACACCGCCCATGATCGCCGCAGTGCCTTGCGGCAGGGCGGGCTTGGGCGGCTGCACGGGAGCCGCCGGGATCGTCACTTCATAGCCTTCGACGAGGGCGGCGATCTGGGGGAAGTCCTGTATCTCCAGCCTGTCGCCTTCGCACAGTACGATCGCCCGGAACACCGTGTTCTCAAGCTGGCGCACATTGCCGGGCCAGGAATAGGCGCGGAGCAGCGCCAGCGCGCGCGCTTCGATGCCGCGAACCTTGCGGCCCTCTTCGGTGGCGAAGCGGATGACGAAGTGATCAACGAGCGCCGGGATATCTTCCTTCCGGTCCCGCAACGGCGGCACCATGATCGGATAGACATTGAGCCGATAGTACAGGTCCTCGCGGAACTGACCCTGCTTCACCATTTCGATCATGTTGCGGTTGGTGGCGGAGACCAGCCGGATATTGACCTTGACCGGTTTGCGCGAACCCACCGGATCGATCTCGCCCTCCTGAATGGCGCGGAGCAGCTTCACCTGCATGTCGAAAGGCAATTCCGCCACCTCATCGAGGAACAGCGTGCCGCCATCAGCTTCCTGGAATTTCCCGAAATGCTTGGCCGAGGCGCCCGTGAAGGAGCCTTTCTCATGGCCGAACAGGATCGACTCGACCAGGTTTTCCGGAATAGCGCCGCAGTTCACCGTGACAAACGGTTTGCCGGCGCGTTCGCTTTCGCCCTGGATGGCGCGGGCGATCATTTCCTTGCCCACGCCCGATTCGCCTTCGATCAGGATCGGGATATTGGACTGAGCGCCCCGGCGGCCGAGGCGGAGAACATTCGCCATGGCTGGCGAAGCCGCGATGAGATTGTCGAAGGTCAAAGCCCCGCCGACTTTTTTGTTGAGGCGTTTCACTTCCTCCGTGAGCGCATTGACCTTGAGAAGATTCTGGATCGAAACCTTGAGGCGTTCGGGCGAGATCGGTTTCACCACGAAGTCATCCGCACCGGCGCGCATCGCCTTGATCACGGTTTCAATCGAGCCTTGCGCGGTCTGCACGATCACCGGCAAGTCGCCGCGGATCGCCTGCAGCCGCTCGAGAAACTCCAAGCCGTCCATGCCCGGCATGTTGAGATCGAGCACCACAAGCTCAATGCCGCCGCCAGCCTGGCCCTTCAGACATTCAAGCCCCCTGGCGCCGCCATCCACGGCGATGGCCTCGAAACCGAAACGCTTGACAAGTTCTTCAAGAATGCGGCGCTGGGCCGGATCATCCTCGACAATCAAAATGCGTGAAGCCATGCTCGACTGACAACTTTCAAAATAGGTTTTTGAAGGGGCGCTGGGGTCACTCGCCAATCTGGCAGGCAACGGTAAAGGCGGACTTAATGTGATAACGCGTTTAGGGACATGTGTGCGCTCTCCTCTTCCCGTCATCCCGGCGAAAGCCGGGATCCCGCTTTACGCGTGAAGGGAAAGCGGGCTTCCAGCTTGCGCTGGAATGACGGGATAATAACCTCCATATAGCTCTCTTCATTTCACAGGATACGACATGACCGCGAAGCCTGCCCTTGGAAACTTGCCCGAATGGAATCTTGCCGATCTTTATGCGGCACCGGATGCGCCGGAATTCGCCGCCGATATGAAGCGCGGCGAGGCGGAGGCGAAAGCCTTCGCGGAAAAATATCGCGGCAAGCTCGCTTCGCTCGATGGCGCGCAACTGGCGGAGGCGCTCAAAACTTATGAAGCCTTGTCCGATCTTCTCGGCCGCACCGGCTCCTATGCGCAGCTTTACTATGTGGGCGACACGACGGATCCCAAGCGCGGAAAATTCTACGGCGATGTGAACGCCAAGCTCACCGAAATTTCAACGCTGCTATTGTTCTTCGAACTCGAACTCAACCGTATTGACGATGCAGCACTCGAAACGGCCATGCAGGTTCCAGCGCTTGCCCATTATCGTCCATGGATCGAGAACTTGCGCATGGAGCGGCCCTATCAGCTCGACGACAAGCTGGAAGAACTGTTCCTCGAAAAATCGCAGACGAGCTTCAGCGCCTTCAATCGCCTCTACGATGAATCGGTGGCGGCTCTTCGCTTCGAGGTGAACGGAGAGAAGCTGACACTCGAACCCACGCTCAATCTGCTGCAGGACAAAGACGAGGTCAAACGCCGCGCCGGCGCTGAGGCGTTGGCCAAGACCTTCACGGAAAATTTGCAGCTCTTTACGCTCATCACCAATACGCTGGCCAAGGACAAGGATATTTCCGACCGCTGGCGCGGGTTCAGAGATATCGCCGATGCCCGCCATCTCTCCAACCGCATCGAGCCGGAAGTGGTGGCGGCCCTCGTTACAGCCGCCCGCGCCGCATATCCTGAGCTTTCGCATCGCTACTACCGGATGAAGGCGAGGTGGCTCGGCAGGGAAAAGCTCATGCATTGGGATCGCAATGCGCCGCTCCCCGCCGAGGACACGCGCGACGTGCCGTGGGCCGACGCTGAAAAAATCGTGCTTAAGGCCTATGGCGAGTTCGCGCCCGAAATGGCGGCGATCGCCAAAACCTTTTTCGACAAGCGCTGGATCGATGCGCCCACGCGTCCCGGAAAAGCGCCCGGCGCTTTTTCGCATCCCACGGTTCCCTCAGCGCACCCTTACGTGCTGCTCAACTATCTCGGCCGCACGCGCGATGTGATGACGCTCGCCCACGAGCTTGGCCATGGCGTCCATCAGGTGTTGGCGAAAGGGCAGGGCGCGCTGATGGCCTCCACGCCGTTGACACTGGCCGAGACCGCTAGCGTGTTCGGCGAAATGCTGACGTTCCAGGCATTGCTCAGGGAGACGAGCGATCCGAAAAAGCGCAAGGCGTTGCTTGCGTCCAAGGTCGAGGACATGATCAACACGGTGGTCCGCCAGATCGCCTTCTACACCTTCGAACGCAAGGTTCACACCGCGCGCAAGGAAGGCGAGCTAACGCCCGACAAGATCAATGCAATATGGCTGGAAGTTCAGTCCGAAAGCCTGGGCGATGCGATTGATCTGGGTCCGGGCTACGAAACCTTCTGGACCTATATCCCCCATTTCATCCATTCGCCCTTCTATGTCTACGCCTACGCCTTCGGCGATTGCCTGGTGAACTCGCTCTACGCCCGCTACCGCGAGAGCGAGCAGGGCTTCCAGGAAAAATATTTCGCCATGCTGAAGGCCGGCGGCAGCAAGCATCATTCCGAGTTGCTCAAGCCCTTCGGTCTCGATGCCACCGATCCCTCCTTCTGGCAAAAGGGCCTCTCCGTCATCTCCGGCATGATCGATGAGTTGGAGGGAATGGCGTAATTCCCTTCTCCCCTGGGGAGAAGGAGGGCCCGCGCCGAAGGCGTGGGAGGATGAGGGGATACGGTGCTGAAATTGAAGTCCCGTATCCCTCACCCTCCCGTTGCTTCGCAACGGGCCCCTCCCTCTCCCCAAAGGGGAGAGGTGAAATTGGCGTGCTTGCGGCGGCGGTTGGGGTTGGCTACAGAAGCACCCAACGATTGAGGCTGAGGGGTTTCGATGGCAGAGCACGCATCTTTGGAGCCGCATTCAAACGACATGGGTGCGCATCGCAGCGCCTATCACGGCTTCATCAAGGGATCCGTGGCGCTCGCCCTGATTTCTGCTTTCGTGCTGGTGGCGCTGGTTTCCTTCCGCTTCGGCCAAAGCCTGAATGTCGTCGCGGGTTTCCTCGGGCTGCTGCTGGGCGCGATCGCCGTCATCATCGATTTCCGTATGGGCTCGCGCTGGTTCCTGTCGGCAGGCCTGCTCGTGCTGTTCGGCCTTATCACCGCCGTCAACGTTTCCTAAAACGAAATGAAGCTTGCGATCCCCACCGAGAGCTTTGCCGGGGAAGCCCGCGTCGCGGCCAGCCCCGACACCGTCAAGGCCTATGTGAAGAGGGGCCTCGACGTCGCCGTTGAAGCGGGGGCAGGGGTGGGCTCGCACATTTCCAACGACGCCTTCACGGCTGCTGGCGCCAAAATCGTCAGGAACGGCTTCGGCGATGCCGATATCGTTCTGACCGTGCGCCGCCCTTCCGCGCAACTGGCGCAATCCCTCAAAAAGAGCGCCATCCTCGCAGGCGGGCTCGACCCTTATGGCGACCGCGCCGGCCTTGAAGCCCTGGCGCAAACGGGCCTCACGCTGTTCGCCATGGAACTGATGCCGCGCATCAGCCGCGCCCAGTCCATGGATATCCTGTCGTCGCAAGCCAACCTCGCGGGCTACAAGGCGGTGATCGACGCCGCCGGATATTTCGGCCGCGCCTTTCCCATGATGATGACGGCGGCGGGCACGGTGCCGCCCGCCAAGGTGTTCATCATGGGTGTCGGCGTTGCCGGCCTTCAGGCTATCGCCACCGCGCGCCGCCTTGGCGCCATCGTGTCGGCGACCGACGTGCGCAAGGCCACCGAGGAACAGGTGAAGAGCCTCGGCGCGAAATTCATCTTCGCAGATGTGGCGGATGCCGCAACCGCGGGCGGCTACGCGCGCGAGCTCTCCGCGGAGGACAAGGCCAAACAGTCAGCATTGGTGGCCGAGCATGTGAAGGGCCAGGATATCGTGATTACCACGGCGCTGATTCCCGGCCGGCCAGCACCGGTGCTTGTCAGCAAGGAGATGGTTGAAAGCATGAAGCCCGGCTCCGTCATCATCGATTTGGCCGTCGAGCGCGGCGGCAACTGCCCCCTGTCGAAGCCCGATCAACTCGTGATGCATCACGGCGTCACCATCGCCGGCACCGTCAATCTCGCCGGCCCCCTGGCCGGCAACGCCTCGCCGCACTACGCCAAGAACCTCGACAATTTACTCGACCTCATGGTGCAGAAGGACGGCACGCTTAAAATCGACTACGACGACGAAATCATCAAAGGCACCCTCATCGCCAAAGACGGTGCACTGGTCCATCCGATGTTCACAGGAGGGGGCGGATGAATGCTTTTTGTCTTCGCCCCGCGAAGCGGGGAGAAGAAGGGGCCCCATCGCGGCACGCGATGGGGGAGATGAGGGGCCCTCTGTGCCCATGAGCATCCGTTGGCCCCTCACCTATCCCATTGCTTCGCAATGGGCCCCTTTCCTCTCCCCGCTCTCGCGGGGAGAGGACACAAGGCAAGGATAGCCATGCAACCTCTCGCCCACGCCGTCGACCCCTTCATCTCGCTGTTTGGCATTTTCGTGCTGGCGATATTCGTGGGCTACTACGTCGTGTGGAACGTAACCCCGGCGCTGCACACGCCGCTCATGTCGGTTACCAATGCCATCTCCTCGGTCATCGTCGTCGGCGCCTTGCTCGCGGTCGGAGCCGGCGCCATCGCCTCGGGCTCGATCGTCGCCAAGATCTTCGGCTTCCTCGCTTTAATCCTCGCATCGGTCAACATCTTCGGCGGCTTCCTCGTCACCAGCCGTATGCTCGCCATGTACAAGAAGAAAGACCACAAGAAATGAGCGCCAATCTCGCGGCTCTGCTTTATCTCGTGGCCGGGGCCTGTTTCATCATGGCGCTGCGTGGACTGTCCTCACCCGCCACATCGAGAGCGGGCAACATCTACGGCATGTCCGGCATGGCCCTCGCCATCCTCACCACGCTGGCGCTCGCCCGGCCCACGGGCACATTCGTCTGGACGCTGATCATCTCCGGAATAGCCATCGGCGGCGCCATCGGCGCCGTCACCGCGCGGCGCATCGCCATGACGGCCATGCCGCAGCTCGTCGCGGCGTTCCATTCCCTCGTCGGTTTGGCCGCGGTATTCGTGGCCGCCGCAGCCTATTATGCACCGGATGCCTTCGGCATCGCCACCGGCGGCCTGATCCATAGCCAAAGCCGTATCGAAATGGCGCTCGGTGCCGCCATCGGCGCCGTCACCTTCACGGGCTCGATCATCGCCTTTCTCAAGCTCGATGGCCGCATGAGCGGTGCGCCCATCCTGCTGCCGCACCGCCATCTCATCAATATCGGCTTGGGCATAGCGCTCATAGCCTTCATCTATCTTTTCTATATCAGCCAGAGCAGCATCGCCTTCTGGCTTATCATCCTGATCAGCTTCGCGCTGGGTTTCCTGCTGATCGTCCCCATCGGCGGCGCCGACATGCCGGTCGTCATCTCCATGCTCAATTCCTATTCAGGATGGGCGGCGGCCGGCATCGGCTTCACGCTCGGCAACACGGCACTCATCATCACCGGAGCGCTCGTCGGCTCCTCGGGCGCCATCCTCTCCTACATCATGTGCCGTGGCATGAACCGTTCGTTTTTCTCCGTCATCCTCGGCGGCTTCGGCGGTGAAACCACCGGGCCTTCCGCCGCAGTCGAAAGCAAGCCTGTCAAGCAGGGCTCGGCCGAGGATGCGGCTTTCGTCATGAAGAACGCGGGCTCGGTCATCATCGTGCCGGGTTACGGTATGGCGGTGGCGCAAGCCCAGCACGCGCTCCGCGAAATGGCGGACCATCTCAAGAAGTCCGGCGTCAGCGTCAAATACGCCATCCACCCGGTGGCCGGCCGCATGCCCGGCCACATGAACGTGCTGCTTGCCGAAGCCAATGTGCCTTACGACGAGGTCTTCGAACTTGAGGACATCAACTCGGAATTCGCCCAGGCCGACGTCGCCTTCGTCATCGGCGCCAACGACGTCACCAATCCCGCCGCCAAGGAAGATGCGGCCTCCCCGATCTACGGCATGCCGGTGCTTGAAGTGTGGAAGGCCAACACCGTGATGTTCATCAAGCGCGGCATGTCGTCCGGCTATGCCGGCATCGACAACACCCTCTTCTGGCGCGACAACACCATGATGCTCTTCGGCGATGCCAAGAAAATGACGGAAGAGATCAACAAGGCGATGTGAGCCGGGCGTGTTGGATTTTGAGCGTGACGGTGTCTGCCTTTTCCCAAAAATTGCGAGTCAATTCGTCGTGGAGAAACTGCGAGAAGAATTCTCTTTGCTGGATTTCAAAGCCGGCGCTAGGTCCTTTGCGGTCTCTCCCCTGATCCGCGAACTTATGGCCCAATCAGGGTGTTTTGGAATCGCCGCGGCGCGCTTGGACCGGCCATTTGCTCGCCCTGTACGTATCCTCGCCT
>JBGTJO010000043.1:0-3778 GCA_041745135.1 Aestuariivirga sp.
CGACGCGGAAAGCCCGCTCGCCTGGCTCCGCTCGCGCAAGGACAAATCCGGCCGTCCGCTTATTTCCGTGGAGCAGTTCATGGCAGGCGAACGACTGCGCAGCGACTATGAGCGCTCCTGCCTCGAACGCCGTGTCACCGCAGCATGGGACTTGCCGGCGGGCCGGAGCAGCGCCAACAGCGCCGCCGATCTCTCGGATGCGGCATTGACCGCGCGCCAGAACCTGAATGATGCGCTTGACGAAGCGGGTCCGGAACTCGCCAGCATCCTCATTCAAGTCTGTTGCCTCGCCGCGGGCATCGAGCAAGCCGAACGCGTCCTCGACCTCCCGCAGCGGAGCGGCAAGGCGGTCCTCGGCCTCGCTCTGACCGCGCTGGCGCGGCATTATGGGTATATCGGATTTGAAAAGAAGCAGCGCCGCAATTCCGGCCTCGGGCACTGGGCGCTCGGCGACTACCGCCCGGCGATCCCGGTGGCCGAAGAATCCTGAAGTGCCATCCGCGCCTCCGCCTTGATGCGCTCGATCAACGCGGCAAAGCCGTTGGAGCGCTGCGGCGTCAGATGATCATTGAGGCCGAGATCCCGGAGGATCGGGCCCGCATCGGTTGCCACGATGTCGCGCGCCTTGCGGCCGGAATAGATCATGAAGGCGATGGCGATGAGGCCCTTGACGATCAGGGCATCGCTGTCGCCACTATAAGTGACGACCGGATCGGCAGGCGGCCCCGAAATCTCCGGCACGAGCCAGACCTGGCTGGCGCAGCCTCGCACCTTGTTGGCGCTGGTTCGCGCGCCATTGTCGAAGGCCGGTAATTCCTTGCCGAGCTCGATCACATGGCGATAACGGTCTTCCCAGTCGTCGAGAAGCTCGAAATCCGATTTGAGAGTGTCGATCTGCGTGTCCATGGGCTGGACCACACATAGGAGCAAGCGGCGGCGATCTCAACTTTTCTTGGGTCCCCGCCAGGGCGGAATGAGATCGTCGATCCTGAGGCTCGATTGGCTGTGGCCAGCATGGGCCGCCGACGTCGATCCGGTTTCGATGGGATCGATGGCGGCCTGCTTGATGAACGGAGAAACATCCGCTTCCGCGCTCGACTCGGACGCCCATTCATAGATAAGCCGCGCGCTATATTTGGCCTTGGCCTCCAGTTTGCCGGCCACGTAACCCGCGGTCTGGCAGACTTGGGGCTGCCTTTTGCAGAAAGATGCGGCATCGATGAACGCCATTGTGGCGCTGCCGATCACCTCAACGGTTTTAACTTGCGCAGGCTCATCGGGCGGTGACGGCATTAAGACCGCAACCCCCGTCAGCACCATCAATGTTCTAAGGATACGCATCCCCGTACCTTTTCATCCTGCCGCGGTTTTAACCGCGAATGCGTTGCGGTCGAATAAAGCAGCGTCGTGAATTTTGAGTACAATTCGAGGGCTTGGGGTAATCCAGAATTAACCACAAACACGGCCCATGCTCATTTCGCGGGACGATGAAAAATTGAAAAGACGGCGTTAACCCGCGGTGTTGCAGTTTGCGGGACAAGAGTGTGGGGAGTTCGAGTGCGTCGAATACGCGAAGAGAGTGTCGAGGAAGGCCGCCGGATCGGGCCTGCTTCGGTCTTCGCCATGGCCGCCATGACGGTCATCACCATAGCCGTCATTTACAATGCGCTTTTCGCCAGCCGCACGGCCGGTTTTGCCGGCAAGTCCTCGCTGGGTGGAATCCAATTCGAAGTGAAGGCAGGTGGCGCCGCCGGAAAAACCATTCGCCTGAAATATGATCCGGTCGTTGAAGAGATTCAGCGCCAGCTTCTTTCCAGCGGATATTACCGGGGCGCCGTCGATGGCGTGGTCGGCAAGAAGACGCAACAGGCGATAGAGGCCTATCAGCGCGCCGTTGGGCTTGAGCTCACGGGCGAACCTTCCGCCGCATTGGCCGAGCATATCCGTTATACCCGCCAGATTTCCGAGGCCTCGCTATTCACGGGCAGCGTTGAGGCCGATCCCGATGCCGTGGAACGCGCGCAGGTGAGGCGCGTCCAGACAGGCCTCGCCGAGCTTGCCTACAGCCCCGGCGAGATCAGCGGCGAGATGACAGTGGAGACGATGGCGTCGATCCGGCGGTTTCAATCCGACCGGGGCCTGGAAGAGACAGGCGAGATATCCGCTGAATTGCTCCGTGAGCTGAGCAAACTCAGCGGCCAGTCGGAACTCAACGCAGACTAAACGCCATGCGCCTCAAAAGCGGAATTTGGGTGAGCGCCTTTTTGCGGCGCTGGCAGGCGCAAGGATATTTTGGCGCCGTTATACGCAAAGGTGCTGAAGATGCGGGCGCCATCTATATGATCGTCAATCATCTCGATGGCACGTTTCATTTTTTTGGGCCAGCGCCCGGTCCCGCCTATGACGAAAAGGGCGAGCGCCGCTGGTTCGAAGAACTTCCGTTTCCCGCAGAGCAAGCTTCCATCGACACCGTCCTGCGCAAGCGCATGGTCGCCGATCCGGATATCTGGGTCGTGGAAATCGAAGACCGCAATGGCACCGCGGGACTTGTGGCAGAGCGGAGTTAGCGGCCACGCGCGAGACTGGTGCAGGCGCTTAGGCAATTGTTAACACTATATCGTCTTAATTGTGGAATGACATCGGCAGAGAGAAGCCCGATAGTCGGCGAAAGAGAAGACCCATGAGTGCTGTCATCGAGTTCCCGGCGAACCGGATCAGCAAGGCGGCCAAGGATGAAACCGGCCAGTCCGCCGACGTGATCATATTTCCCGGCGTCCAGATCGAACGCCCCGATTCGCGCCCCGTGGAACGGCAGAAACCTTCCAAGCCCCGCTCGGCGCGGTAATTCAGCGTCAGAATTAATTTCCGTCATCCCGGCGAAAGTGACGCTCTTACGTCATCCCGGCGAAAGCCGGGACCCACGGTAGACACAGTACGGATTTCACAGAGTCTTCACGCTGAAAAATGGGTCCCGGCTTTCGCCGGGATGACGATTGAAGAAATCGTCACTTTCGCCGGGATGACGGAATTTAGTATACGCCGGTTCTCACTCCACCCGCTTGCAAACCGTCTTCCCAAAGCTTCGGACAATCCCCGGCCGCTGTGCGGCTTCAGCGACCGGCTGCCATAAAACCGCAAGGCCCGTAGGCTCCGCCGTGCTCACATTCCAGCCCGTCATGTTGACCGGGGTATCGGGCGAGACCTGATTCAGCATCTCCAGGAGGCCCGGAGCTTTCTTAAGATTAACGGTGAAACGGCCGGTGCCGGCCTGCGTATCGTTGAGGGCGTAGATGACATTGCCGGAACTCGAATAGATCGTAAGCGTCCAGAATCCCGCCGGCATATCCGCGATGAAATCGACGGGCCCCTTCGAGACATTGAAGGCGCAGGCTCCGATAACGCTGAGCGGCGGATAGGCGGGGAACAGGCGGCTCTGCTCATCGGCGGGCAGAACGAAGAATGCGTTGGGGCCGATGTCGCTGCTGATCCTGGCGATGGAGCGCTTCAGCACGAAGGCGGGCATCGCCAGCACGAAGGCGGCATGAATGCCGGCGGCGAGGAAAAGCGTTGCGGCAAACCAATAGAGCCTTTGCATGAGCTAACAGCCGCTCCGTTCGATGGTGAACATGGGGAGCGGCCCCCGCGAGAAACTGGAGGAGGGTTCGGCAATCGTGTAGAGTATCGTGAAATCGTTGGTCGAAGAAGGCCTGATCCAGTTGCCGCTCACCGGCATGTGCGACACCGCAAGCTCGATCGACCCGTCATTCTCGGTGATGGC
>JBGTJO010000044.1:0-9985 GCA_041745135.1 Aestuariivirga sp.
CTGGCCTTCATGGATGATGAGCGCCTTGTCGATGAGCTCGAGCGTTTCGCGCACGTTGTGATCCGTAATAAGCACCCCGATTCCCCGAGCGGTAAGCTGTCGCACCAGCTTGCGAATATCACCGATCGCAATTGGATCAATGCCGGCGAAGGGCTCGTCGAGGAGCATGAACTGGGGGTCGGCGGCAAGGGCTCTGGCGATTTCCAGGCGGCGGCGCTCGCCGCCAGATAGCGCCACAGCCGGCGAATTCCTGAGATGGGTAATGTGAAACTCATCGAGCAACTCACGCAACAGACTTTCACGTTTGGCCTTCCCGGATTCAACCAGCTCCAGAACGGCGCGAATATTCTCCTCAACCGTCAGCCCACGGAAGATCGAGCTTTCCTGGGGCAGATATCCGATCCCTAATCTCGCCCGCTGATACATGGGCAAATGGGTGATATCCGCGCCATCAAGACCGATCCGGCCACTGTCGGCGGCAATGAGCCCGGTGATCATGTAGAACACCGTCGTCTTGCCGGCGCCATTGGGTCCGAGAAGTCCCACGGCTTCACCGCGCCTTACGGAAAGCGATACGCCCCTGACCACGGGCCGGCGCTTGTAGGCCTTCATCAGGCCTTCAACGACCAGGCCCTGCTGATCCGCCGGCTCTCCCGCTCCATCGAGGGATTGCCAGCTGCTTCGCGACCGTGCCGGAGGCGGTAATTCCGCCTTTAGCCGGCCGGTTCGTGCAGGCTTCACTTCACCATATTGCGCCACCCGGCTTACCATCCAATTTCTTTAATTTTGTCTAACGGCAAGCTCACTGCGGCACGAAGCTGCCTTTGACGCGCCCGCCCGTCATCACCATCTTGTCGGTATCCAGATTGGCCTCCAGTTTGGGGCCCTTGAGCACCGTCGAGCCCTGGGTGACGGTGACGTTGCCGGTGACGACGAGGTCATTGGTGGCGTAATTCAACGTCGCCGAATTGCCGGTGACTTTTTGCCGGTTGGTGACGATGACGACGTTGCCCGTGGCGTCGAAACTCGATATTTCATTCTTGGTCGAGCCGTCCGCCTGCTTTACGTCGGCATAGTGGGCGACAAGCTTTGCCGCGTTCAGCTTCATGTCCGGACGCTTGGCGATGACGTTGCCGGTAAAGATCGAGATATTTTCCTCGTCCTTGATCTCCATCCGGTCCGATTCGATTTCGACAGCATCCTCCGTCTTTCCGGCGGCAACGCCGGTGGTGCCCGTCGTGGAGTCCTGGGCCAAGCCAGGCCCAGCCATGCACCAAAGCAGCACGGCCGGGATCATCGCGAGTTTACGTATCATTGTGCCTTGTCTCCTTTTTTCGGCGGGCCGCCGAAGCGCGCCTTAACGCCATTCAAGAACAGGATATTTGCGCCGTCGTCGGTCATTTTGAGACCGTTGGCATGGATGGTGCTGTCGCCGAACATCACCTCCACCGGCACATCGGACGAGATTGATTTATCTTCGACCATCACGCGCGCCTTGTCCATGCGGGCGGTAAAGCGGGAGCCTTGAGCGATTTCGACATCGCCTGTGAGATCGAATTGCTTGAGCTTTTCGTCAAATTGACCGGTCTTTGACGTGACGTTGTACTTTTCGCCCGAGGCTTTCTGAAAGGTGCCGAGGACCGTCTCCATATGCGTGAGCTCGTCGCGTTCCGTGTCGCGCCAGCCGCGCTTGGCTTTGAGCTCATAGGGCATGTTGTTGCGATCGACACCGCTTACGGTTGAATCATAGGAGGTGATCTGCCCCGGATTGGCGACGTTCGCTTGCGCTGTCGTCTCCTTGGGAACCCTGTAGGCGACGAGCCCCGCCTGAGCCACGAAGAAGCCCACGAAAACCAGGCCCCCGGCAATGGCGATCCAACTGAGAATTGGCGCAAGGCGCGCTCTCGCCACGGCACGGGTGGCGGAGGCTGCGTTCGAGCCCGAGGCTTGCCTAGTGAGCAAAGACATCTTCCTCGCTCCAGCCGCCAAGGTCGAGCTCGGCCCGCACGCTCACGAAGTTGAAGCACGCTTTGGCGATTTCGCTCCGTCCTTCGCGTTCCAGCATCTGGTCGAGCCTGGCCTTGAGTTCATGGAGATAGATCACGTCCTGTGCCGCATACTGCTTTTGCGCATCCGAAAGAATGTGCGCACCCCAATCGGAGCTTTGTTGCTGCTTGTTCAATTCGATGCCCAGCAATTCCCTGATAAGGTCCTTCAGGCCATGCTTGTCGGTGTAGGTGCGGGTAAGCCTGGAAGCGATTTTGGTGCAATAGACGGGTGCCGTTCCGATGCCCAGATAGTGCTTGATTGTGGCCACATCGAAGCGGGCGAAATGGAAAATCTTGGTAACCGCGGGGTTAACCATGAGCGCCTTGAGATTGGGGCAGTGATAGGCAGCACGGTCGAGTTGCACGAGATGGGCGTTGCCATCGCCCCCGGAAAGCTGCACCAGGCATAGCTTATCCCGCCGAGGCACCAATCCCAACGTCTCGGTATCGACAGCGACCGAGGCGCCGAAATCCAGCTCGGCCGGGAGATCGCCCTTGTAAAGTTTAATGGTCATAATTGTTTGCAACCAAGGATTTTCCGACGCTTACAAGACCGGGCGAGAATACTCAAGGATTGTCAAAGTCGGAGCGGTTCAGTGTTCTGTGCAAACCTAATGGATTGGGGAATACCGGTGGATCAGCAAGCTCATATCGGCAACATCCTGGCGGCCTCGCAAAGAATTGATCCGGTTTTTCTTGCAACCCCGGTGCTAAGCGCAGCGACTCTTGACTATGAGCTTGGCTGCCGCATGCTGGCTAAACTCGAAACGAAGAATCCCATCGGCTCATTCAAGGGACGGGGCACGGAATTCTTCGCGGAAACCGCTTTGCGTCCTGGGGAAGAAATCGTTTGTGCCTCCGCGGGCAATTTCGGCCAGGGCTTGGCGCGGGCGGCAACGAAGCGCGGCCATGCTTGCACCGTGTTCGCCGCTCAAACCGCCAACCCACTGAAGCTCGATGCGATGGCTCGTCTTGGTGCCGAGGTGAAGCTCGCCGGTGTTGACTTCGACGCTGCCAAGGAGGCGGCTAAAAATTACGCTGCGGAGAAAAGTTTGCGCTATGTCGAGGACGGCGCTGAGCCCGCGGTTGCGGAAGGGGCTGGAACCATTGGCATCGAACTCGCCGCCGCGCTTACATTCGATATCATTCTCGTACAGCTCGGGAATGGCGCGCTACTGTCCGGCGTCGGAACCGCCATTCGGCACGCCGCACCGAAAGCGGAGATCATAGCGGTAGTCGCCGAGAATGCCTCCGCCATGAAGCTGTCTCTTGAGGCTGGGCACGTAATTGCGAGTGCAAGAGCCAATACGATCGCTGACGGCATGGCGGTGAGGGAGCCCATTCCTTCTTCACCTGCTATCCTACGCGGCTGCTGGGATCAGGTGGTGGCCGTTTCCGAGCACAACATTTTTGCAGCCATGAAGCTCTTTCACAAACACCTTGGTCTCATTATTGAACCCGCCGGAGCAGCGGGCCTCGCGGCGGTCATTGGCGAGCCGCAGCGCTTCAGGGGGCGCACGGTCGCCACCATCCTGTGCGGCAGCAATATCTCCGTTGAGATGCGCGAACGTTTGTTGGGGGACACTCGATGAGATTGCTTTACCAAACCCATTCGCCATTTGCGCGCAAAGTTCTCGTGGCAGCGATTGAAGTGGGTTTGGCGGAGGGGCTGGAGGTCATCCACCATGAGACGAGCCCGACACTGCGGAACGAGGAGGTCTATAAGCTCAATCCGCTCGGCAAGGTGCCGGTGCTGATTTGCGATGACGGATTTGCGCTCTTCGACTCAGGTGTCATCTGCGAATATCTCGATGGCCTGCACGAGGGTCAGAAAATAATTCCCGCCAGCGGCCCTGAACGCTTTCAGGCCCTCAGGCTCCAAGCTCTGGCCAACGGCATCGCTGACGCGGGAATCGCCGTTCGCTGGGAAAGCGAAAGGCGGCCCGAGCCCTTGCGTTCACCGGAATTACGGATCGCGCAAACCCAAAAGATCGAAGCAGCTTGCGATTTCATCGAGCAGGAGAGCAATCTCGATGGCACAGCCGGCATCGGTCAGATCGCCTTGGCGACGACACTCAGCTGGATCGCATTCCGCAATATCTATGCATTCGAAGAAGGCCGGCCGCGGCTGAGCTCATGGTACAGGACTTTCTCCGGTCGCCCATCGATGCTGGCGACCCCGCTCTCGGGCGCCACTCACGACTGAATGCCCGTGGATTTTCGCGAGCGCCAAACTAATCCTTGACATGCAACTAAATGGTTGCATATTATCATGCCATGGTTACCAACGACGACCAAGTGTTCAAGGCTCTCGCCGACGCCAGCCGCCGCAAGCTGCTCGACAGGTTGCGCAGGAAAGGCGGCCTGTCGCTCGCCGAGATGTGTGAAAAGCACGACATGAGCCGTCAGGCGGTGACCAAGCATCTTGCTTTGCTGGAGGCCGCCAATCTGGTCGTCACCAAGAAACAAGGGCGCGAAAAACTGCACTATCTCAACCCTGTTCCCATCCACGAGATTTACATGCGCTGGATCGGCAAGTTTGAGCAGGGGCGGGTGGCCGCGCTGCATAACCTCAAACAAGCGCTACAGGAGAACGACGATGACCAATGATTTTATCTACACCACCTATATCAAGTCGACGCCGGAGAAAGTCTGGCAAGCCCTCACCAACCCGGAATTTACCCGGCAATATTGGGGCCATGATAATATTTCCGACTGGGAAAAGGGCTCCGAGTGGAAGCACAGCACCGTCGATGGCAAGGATATAAGAATTGCCGGAAAAATTCTGGAAAGCACGCCGCCCAAACGCCTGGTGATCACCTGGGCTAGCCCGGCAAACAAAGCGGATGAGTCACAGGTTGCCTTTGATATTTCCACGGCGGAAAACATGGTCCGCCTGGATGTGGTTCACAGCAAATTAAGCGCCGAAATGGCACGGGGCGTCTCGGGCGGCTGGCCACGCGTGCTGTCCAGCCTCAAATCTTTCCTGGAAACGGGCAAAGCCCTCGATACATGGGCCGGACACGACCGGAAGTGCGCTTAGGGTTAAAGCCGAACATCCCATCTCAGGGATGTTAGAGGATTTGCCGGCACTCAAATGGGTGCCGGCACAACGCTGCGATACGGAGAGCCAGTGGTGCCCTGAAGAGGACTCGAACCTCCACGCCTCTCAGCGCTAGTACCTGAAACTAGTGCGTCTACCAATTCCGCCATCAGGGCAATGGGCGCTGTCTTAGAGGGCGGGCGCCCGGAATGTCAACCAGAGCGCTTTGCATTGGCGCAAGCCAGAGCTACAAGCGGTCGGCGCCATCAAACGAAAGCGGTTCCCCAAGCGTGCTAGTCCATCCTTCGGAAAAACTCATCACGTTGATCGGCGGATCGGGCTTCGTGGGACGCCACGTGGCGCGGGCTCTGGCACGGCGTGGCTACCGCGTAAGGGTGGCCTGCCGGAGGCCGGATCTGGCAGGCCATGTGCAGACCATGGGAACACCGGGCCAGATCATGCCGGTGCAGGCCAATGTGCGCTATCCAGCCTCGCTCGCGGCGGTCTGCGAAGGGGCCTTCGCGGTCGTCAATCTTACGGGCGTTCTCTATTCCAGCGGAGCGCAAAGCTTCGAGGCTGTCCATGTCTTCGGGGCGGAGGCCTCGGCTAAGGCGGCAAAGGCTGCGAAGGCCCGGCTGTACATCCAAATGTCAGCACTCGGCGCTTCGCCCAATTCCTCCAGCGCGTATGCGAAATCGAAAGCGGAAGGCGAGAGGCGCGCGAAAGCCGCATTTTCCGGAGCCATCACCATGCGGCCCTCTATCATCTTCGGGCCGGGAGATTCCTTCTTCAACCGCTTCGCTGCGCTCAGCCGTTTCGCTCCCGCGCTGCCGCTGATCGGTGGTGGAGAAACCAGATTTGCACCGGTCTTTGTGGGCGACGTGGCGGAAGCCATCGCGCGCCTCATTGATCGCGGCGATGCCGAGGGCAAAACCTACGAGCTTGGCGGCCCGCAAGAGCTGAGTTTCAAGCAACTCATGCGATTCACCCTCGACACCATCGGGCGCAAAAGGCTGCTGGTGCCAGTACCTTGGGGGATCGCCAAGATACAAGGCATGATTCTGGGCCTGCTGCCCGGGCCGCTGCTGACCACCGATCAGGTCGAGCTGCTCAAGACGGACAATGTAGTGAGCGAAGCGGCGGAGCGCGACCGGCGCACTCTGGAAGGGCTTGGCATCACCCCTTCCGGCATAGAGGCGATCGTTCCCAACTATCTCTACCGTTACCGCAAAGCCGGTCAGTTCACAGCGCCCAAGGGCATACCCGAATAAATCATGGCGAGCAGCACGAGGCCCAGCGCCACGCGGTAGATCGCGAAGGGCAAAAAGCTCACATGGCGCACCATGCGCATGAGCACCGTGATGGTGCCGAGCGCCACGAAGAAGGTGAGAACGGCGGTAAGGAAGGCCGCGCCCGAAATCGCCTGCCCGTTGGCCGCGGCTTCGCCAAGCTTGAGGACGCCTGCTCCCGCGATTGCTGGAATGCCGATCAGGAAGGCAAAGCGCGCCGCCTCGGGACGCTCAAACCCCAAGGCGCGCGCCGCCGTCATGGTGATGCCCGACCGGCTTATGCCGGGAATGATGGCAACGGCCTGGGCTATTCCGATGATCAAGGCCGGCGCCAGTGTCATGCCGGCCATGGCACGGGTCGACAGACCGAAGCGGTCGCAGAGATACAAGAGGGTTCCGAAGATAATCGCATTCCAGGCGACAAGTTCCGGCATGCCGCGGACCTGGTCCATAAAGCCGATCCTGTCGAGAAAAACGCCAAAGACCACCGCGGGAATGGTGGCTACAACAATCAGCATGGCAAGCCTGCCCCAGGCCGTCACCCTTCCGCGCAACAGATCGAACGTCCCTTGCAGCAGTTTCATGCAATCGCGCCAGAAATACACGACGACCGCCAGGAACGAGCCCATATGCACCATGACATCGGTGATGAGCCCCTGGTCCTTCCAGCCCGTCAGAATGGGCACCAGGAGGAGATGCCCGGAAGAGGAGATCGGCAGGAATTCCGTGATCCCCTGAATGAGGGCGAGCACGGCGATCTGCACGAGATTCATAAGGGTGGCTGCTCCGTGGAAAGGTCGAATCGCCTTGCTGCGGCGGGTGCGCGCGTTTTATATGGCGCCCGGCGGCAGGGCAATCGCGGGCCTTGCGCTCCTCGCGTTTCCTGAAGGACCTATGGCCTCGCTTATCCATTTCCCGCTTGATCCCTTCAGCCGCCGTGTTCGCCTGTCCCTGGCGGAATATGGCACGATCGTTGATGCACTCGAGGAGGAGCCGTGGAATCCGAGCGTCGATATTCTCGATCTCAACCCCGCCGGCACGCTGCCCATCTATGTCGAGAACAGCACCACCGTGATCTGCGGCATCGAAGCCATTGGGGAATATCTCGAGGAAAGCCGCAACGGCGCGGCAAGCCTCATCCCCGGCAATGCAACCGAACGGGCTGAAGTGCGCCGTTTGATTGGCTGGTTCGATACCAAATTCTATGCGGAGGTTTCAGAGCCGGCGCTGACCGAGAAGATCATCCGCCGTTTCATGGTGCGCGAAGCAGGCGGCGGCGCACCCGACATGGGACGGGTCCGACTCGCCATGACCAAGCTCCGGCCGCATCTCGTCTATATCTCGCAGCTCGCCAACGATCGCGCCTGGCTCGCCGGAGCCAATCTCTCGCTTGCCGATCTGGCCGCCGCTGCCCATATTTCGGTCATAGATTATCTCGGCGATGTTCCGTGGCCGGAGTACCCCGTGGCCAAAATCTGGTATCAGCGGCTTAAGTCGAGGCCATCATTCCGGTCCCTGCTGGCGGATACTGTGCGCGGCATCGCTCCGCCAGCCCATTACGCCAACCTCGATTTCTGACCATGATCGTCGAGCGGTTGAAACAACAGGCCCGCGATGAGGGCTTCGCCGCGGTCCGTATCGCCAAGGCGCAATCGGATCCGCAAACGGCCGCCCGCCTCCGGCATTTCATCGCCGAAGGTTTTCATGGCGACATGGGCTGGATGGCGGAGACGGAGGAGCGCCGCAGCGATCCAGGCATCCTGTGGCCGGAAGCAAAATCCGCGATCATGCTGGCGCTTACTTATGGTCAGGACGGCAACCCGCTGGAGCGCCTGGCGCAACGCGCTAACGGCGTCATTTCCGTCTACGCGCAGGGCCGCGACTATCACGATGTACTCAAGGGCAAGCTCAGGCGCCTCGCTCAATGGCTCGCCCATGAGGCGAAGGCCGAGGTCAAGATATTCGCCGATACCGCGCCGCTTATGGAGAAGCCGCTCGCCGCGCGGGCCGGGCTTGGCTGGCAGGGCAAGCACACCAACCTCGTGTCGCGCGAACTGGGCTCGTGGTTTTTCATCGGCGCAATCCTTACGACCGCCGAGTTGCCTGAAGATGAACCGGAGGCAGGCCATTGCGGGTCGTGCCAAGCCTGCCTCGATATATGTCCGACAAAAGCGTTTCCCGCGCCCTACCAGCTCGATGCCAGGCGCTGCATTTCCTATCTCACCATCGAACACAAGGGGCACATCGACCGCGAGTTTCGCGAGAGCATGGGCAACCGCATCTATGGCTGCGACGATTGCCTCGCGGTGTGCCCGTGGAACAAATTCGCGCAAGCCGCATCGGAAGCTAAGCTCAACGCGCGCGATGATCTCGTCTCGCCGCCGCTCATCGATCTCCTGAAACTCGACGACGCCTCCTTCCGCGCCAAATTTACAGGCTCGCCGATCAAACGCACGGGCCGCGACCGCTTCCTGCGCAATGTGCTGATCGCCGCGGGCAACAGCGGGGACGTCTCTCTTATTCCTTCTGTCGAAAACCTCCTGATGGATCGTTCACCGCTGGTGCGCGCCATGGCGGTGTGGGCCCTGTCGCGGCTCATTGAATCCGATCGTTTCTCAACTCTCAAATCGCACCACGCCGCAAGCGAGCCTGATGAAGCAGTCAAAGTTGAATGGAGTTTCTAGTGCAGTTCTTGCTTCCTCAATCTGTCATCCCGGCGAAAGCCGGGACCCACGTTGAACAAGGTACGGAAACTCGCAGAGCCTTCGCGCTGCAAGATGGATCCCGGCTTTCGCCGGGATGACGGACTGAGGCGCAATGGCCCACCTCCTCTGCTTCGGACTTGGATATACCGGAAAGGTCCTCGCCGCACGCCTTACTGCACAAGGCTGGCCCATCACCGGCACCAGCCGCAATGCGGAGGGGACTGCTGCAATCGCGGCGATGGGTTACCGGGCTTTTATGTTCGACGGTGAGGGCTCCGCGCCATTGCCGCCGGATGCCTTCGACGGCGTCACCCATATCGTCGTCTCGGTTCCGCCGGATGTGAACGGCGATCCGGTGCTGCGCCATCACGCAAACGATTTCGCCGCGCGCGCCGGTGAAATTAAGTGGCTCGGCTATCTCTCAACCACCGGCGTCTATGGCGACCACGACGGCGGCTGGGTCACCGAAGACAATCCGCTCACTCCCAACACCGCGCGTGGCGCACGCCGTCTCGATGCGGAGAACGGCTGGCTCGCGCTCCATCGTCAGCATGGCTTGCCGGTGCATATCTTTCGCCTCGCCGGCATTTACGGCCCTGGGCACAACCAGCTCGTCTCGGTGCTCAACGGCACGGCCAAGCGCATCATCAAACCCGGGCAGGTGTTCAGCCGCATCCATGTGGAGGATATCGCAACAGCGCTTGAAGCCTCCATGGCGCGGCCCAACCCCGGTGCCGCCTACAATGTCTGCGACGACGAACCATGTCCGCCGCAGGACGTGGTCGCCCATGCGGCGCGCCTCCTCGGCCTGCCGCTGCCACCCGCCATTGCTTTTGAAGACGCCGAACTTTCGCCCATGGCGCGCAGCTTCTATGCCGATTCAAAACGCGTCTCGAACGC
>JBGTJO010000045.1:0-10648 GCA_041745135.1 Aestuariivirga sp.
TTGGGCCTGCTTTTGCTCATCTTAATCATTCTTGTCGTCATGGGGAAATTATAAGCTCCAATGGCGGCCAGAAGGCCCGATGAAAGCGAGGCGTATCTAAAGTCGGCACGGATCTCGCTGATCGGGATCTTCATTCTGGGAATCATCGCCGCCATTTATCTGGCGCGGGATTTCCTGATTCCCGTGGTCTTCGCCTTCCTGATTGCGTTGACCTTCCGGCCGGCGGTGCGAAGACTGGCGCGTTACAACGTACCCCCGTGGGCTGCTGCCACCGGCTTTGCTTCCATCCTCGTGCTCGCCTGTCTGCTGGCGGCCTATTTCGCCAGCGGACCCATCTCAGGCTGGGTTGCAGATGCGCCGGAAATCCAGCGGACCTTTCTTGAGAAAATTCGCAACATCCGTTCCTGGTTTGGGGGATTTCTCAATCTGACCGAACGCATCCAGGATGCGGCGACGCCCACCACCGACGCGGGCGTTCAGGAGGTGGTGATCAAGGACTCGGGGCTGTCGGCCTTTCTGGCGGCGGCGGCCGGTTATCCGGCCAATTTCGTGCTCATACTTTCGGCTGCGCTTGTGATCGCGCTGTTCCTCATGGCGTCGGGCGATCTTTTCTATGAAAAGCTGGTGCGGGTGCTGCCAACGCTCACCGACAAGAAAACGGCGCTGCGCATTATCTACGATGTGGAACGCGAGGTGTCGGCCTATCTTTTCGCCATCACCGCCATCAATGCGGGGGTGGCGGTGGCTGTGGCCGTCTCTTTCCAGTTCCTCGGCATGCCCACTCCCTACCTTTGGGGGCTTCTCGCCTTTGCCTTGAACTATATCCCCTATATCGGGCCCGTGGCGGGAACGGTGGTGGCAGCGCTCGCTGCGATCGTCATGTTCGATTCATTGAGCTACGCATTGCTGGCTCCGCTGGCCTATATCATCATCATCGGCATCGAGACGCAGTTCCTGACGCCCTATGTGCTGAGCCGCAGGCTGAAACTTAATTCCGTGGCGATCTTGCTGGCGCTGGCCTTCTGGACCTGGGCCTGGGGGATTCCTGGAATCATTGTCGCAGTGCCCCTGCTAATGACCTTCAGAATCTTTTGCAGTCATCTCGAGTCGCTGTCAGGAGTGGGAGAATTTCTCGGAGAAGCCACCCCCCCGCCCGATCCCGTGGAGGCCACTGCGGTGGAAGCGGACCGGACTTAAAGGGCGGCAGCGCGATATCGCGCTGCCGGTTCGAGGTTCAGGATTTCCTGGATTGGCGGGAACGGCGTCCGTTGGAACCCTTGACGCCGAGCTTGTTCAGCGTCCGGCTTGGCAGCATCATGCCGATGAGGGCGCCCAGACCCAGGCCAAGGGCTCCAATGACCAGCGGCCTTTCCTGAAGCAGGTTGCGCATTTTTCCCTGGCCCGGGACGTAGCGCGCGACGCGTGGAAGGGCGCGCCCGGCGCTCTCCGAAGCCCAACCATAAGCATCGCCCAGCGCTTGCCGTCCTTGCATGAATCTCGAGGTGCCGCCCTGATTGTTGCCGCCCGAAGCGCTCTGGCCGCCACGGCCACGGCCGCCTTGCCGGCCGGTCTTGTTAGGGCCGCGGCCCGTCTTGTTGGTCGAGGTTTGGCCATTCGTTGAGGCCGTCGGGTTGGTTGTCATCGTAATCTCCTTTGAGGTTGGTGGTGGTGGCCGGCAGCGCTTTGTGAGGCTTCCGCCGCCGGTTGGAAACGCCTTCAGAGCCGCGTCCGTCGCGGATGAGCCACGCGGCGCCCATCAGCAAAATCACGGCTATTAAAGGATTGCGCCTAACGCCCGATTGGACGTGATCGAGGAAACGCCGGTTCGAGTCCACAACGTCCAGAACGTCCTCGAAAAGTTCGACCGGGCTAAGCCTGTCACGGGCCTCTCGCATGCTCCTGGCGAAATCCGCCCGGAGAGCGCGCACTTCTTTTCTGCGCTGCTTCAGTTTGTCCATTGCGACTTCCGTTTCCGATCATCGGGCGGATTGAGCCAGCTCAGGACCAGGCTTTCCGGTTCCCACCGGAAGGCCATCCGAAGCCCCAGCACGCACAGCGCCGCCAGCAACAATATCCCAGCACCCACGGCCAATCCCGCGATGACCTCGCTTCCGAGATTGGGGGCTAATGCCGCCACGCCGGTCTGAGCCAATACGACGAGGGCTGTGAGCAGCGCTACGAAGGCGGCAACTCCCAAAATGACGGCGACCAGAATACGGCGCAACAGGGAACGCGCTTCGAGCCGCGCCAAGTCGGCTTCCGCTTCCGCCAACCGCGCGCCGTCGGAGGCGAGCCGCCGCAACAGCGGCCGGATGGCCGGACGGGGCGAAGCAGCCATGGCGCTAGGCATTAGCGCCGCTCCCGGAGGCCCGTGAACGGCCATTGCTGTAGGATTTGGGCGTGAAGGATTGCACGACCTGGCCAACACCGCCCCGCGCATGCATCATCTGCGCAGCCACGAGACCGGCGGCAATCGTGCCAGCCAGGGTCACAACGGGGTGCTCTCTTGCGAAGTCGCGGGCATCCCTTACCATTGTTTCAAAATCACTCTCGTTGACGTACTCAGCCAGCCCTTCGAGGCTGTCGGCGGCAGCGCTTGCATAGGATTCCAAATTTGGGATCTCGGGCACGGCGGCCGCGAACTCGCGCACAGACTCCGCCAAGGTTTCAAGCTTCGCCGCGGCGTACTCCTTGCGGCTTCCAGCGAGCGTTCCCGCCATTGCCAGAAGGTCCTCGAATAAGCCGTGGCGCCGCGCGCCGTCTCCGCCACGCTGGCGCTGCCCTGCTCTGGATGACTTGGCCATAGTCCGCTCTCCTCAATTTAAGTGATGGGTTGAGATGGAAACGGAACCAATGGCCCATTGGTTCCCTCCCTTACAGGGCAAGTTCGAGTTTGCAGGTGAGGCCCAGGACATCGAAGCGGCGCTTGACGCTCATAACGCTTGAATCGACGAGCGTGGTGCCGAAACCCTTGTGGGAGGGCAGCGTGTGGATATGTGGGCCGCCCCGTTCGCGCCAGAAAAGCCGCAGCTTGTCGCGCGATACGGACCAGATAAGCGCGATCGTGCCTTTGGCGGTTGTTAGAGCGCCGTATTTGACGGCGTTGGTGCCGAGCTCGTGCAGCACCAGGCCCAGTTGCGTTGCCGTTTCAGGCGGAAGCATGACATCTGCCCCGCGCAGCTTGAAGCGCTTGCCCATGTCATCGACCATGCCGCTCAACTGGCTGGTGACGAGGTCGGTTAGTCTTGCGCCCCGCCATTCGGTGTCGGTGAGAAGGCTGTGGGAGGCGGCGAGGCTGCGAATGCGGCCCTCGAAGGCGTCGGCGAAGATTTTGGGATCACGGCTGGCGCGCAAGGTCTGCCGCGTCATTGATTGAATGACGGCCATCGTGTTCTTCACCCGGTGCGATAGCTCACGCAGCATTATCGCCTGGCGCTTTTCCCAGCTTTTGCGCTCGGTGATGTCCTGGTCGATGCCGCGGGCACCCATGGGCCGGCCGGCGCCGTCCACGATTACGTCGCCGATAATGGCGGTCCAGATTTCCGTGCCGTCAGGCCTGAAGATAGGAAATTCAAGATAGAAGGACCCGGCTGCGGAAATCGCCTTTGCAAACTCCGCCTCGATTCGGCCCCGGTCGCTGGGGGCGACTTGCGCGGCAAAATGCCCGGGCGGAGGGGCCTTCCTGGCGGGATCCAAACCATAGAGCGCGAACAATTCCGGCGACCAGCGCATTTCGCCGCTGCTCATGTCATAATCCCAGGCGCCGGCGCGGGCACCCTTTAGCGCCAGGCCGAGGCGCTCCTCGTTCTGCCGCGACGCTTCGATGTGGCGCCGGCGCTCGGTGATGTCGCGGGCGATGGTAGATGTGCCAATGACGCGGCCTGCGGGGTTGCGGATCAATGAGATGGCGAGGGAAACATCAAGCCTGCCGCCGTCCTTGCGCACCCTGACAGAATCGTACGGCGCTATTGGTTCGCCGCTCTTGATGGCATCGAGGGCCGCTTCCTCCCCGCTCGCGTAATCGGGGGGAATGATGCGGGACACGGGCTGGCCGGTCATTTCCTCGGCGCTGAAGCCCAGGAGCCGCGCGGCACTCGTGTTCCAGCTGGTCACCAGCCCCGCCATGTCGGTGCTGATGATTGCATCTTCGGAAGACGCCACGATTGCCGCAAGACGGGCGGCGGCTTCCTCCGCGGCCTTGCACCGGGTGATGTCGAACATGACACCATAAGCCTCCGTGACGGCGCCTTCGGGATCTCGCACCGTTTCTCCACGCGTGAGAAACCAGCGCGCTGGGCCCCCGGGCAGGAGGATGCGAAACTCAAATTCCAGCTTCCCGCTCTGCACGAGGGCCGTTTGGTGCCCCTGCCGCCATGCTTCGAAATCAGCCGGGTGAACCAAGCGCTCAATCGCTTTGGGGTCGCCTTCGAATTGGCCGCGGTCGATACGGAGAAGGGCCAGCAACTCATCCGAACACGTCCAGCGGCGGGAGGTAACGTCGATGCGCCAGGCCCCCATAAGTGCTGCTTCGAAGGCTACGGAGTTGAGACGCGCCGCCTCCCGTATTTCGGTTTCAGCGCCAATGCGGCCGCTGATGTCGACGATGGCGCCATTCACTTGAAGACGTTTGCCGTCTTCGTCAAACTCGCCCCGGCCCCGGTCCGAGACCCACAACCAGCCCCCGCTTACCGCATGGCGAATGCGATATTCAACCTCATACGCCGGCGCCTGAGGGGTGATCGACTTCAGGGCGTTTTCAAAAAAGGGCAGATCTTCGGGAAAGATGCAGTCAGACCAACGATCGGTCCGGCCTGATGCGGGAAGCCCCACCATCTCCATGCTGTTCGAGGAGCGCTGAACGATGCCGCTGTCTACGTCGCAAGAATACAGAAGGATTTTGCCGGCATCGAGGGCTTGCTCGGCCCAGCCTGAAACGCGGGAAAACGGCGTAACGCCGCGTGGGTCTGGTTGCTCCCCGACCTTGCCGATCATCAACTCATCAATCTAATGCGGCGAACTCAAGTCCAATGCACAAAGGAAAAGGTTGTCCGGCCGAAAGACCGGACAACCTTCAGTCGTTAACCGCGCCAAACGCGACCGCTTCTCGAATCCACGAATACCGTGATTTCCCGCCCGCGGCGGTTGGTCGCTTCGAACGTGTAGGTGCGGCCGTTGCACTCAATCGTTTCGACATTGCGGAAGCCGCTGGCGCGCACGTGGCGCTTAGCTTCCCGGCAAGACAGGCGGTCATAGCCCCCGTAACCACCATGTTGATACCAGCCGTAGCCCCTGCGATAACGATAGTCTGGGCCAACCTGATAATCATAGTGGGGGACGCCGAAGAATACGCCGACCTTGATTTTGGCGTCGGCGGCAGGTGCCATGCCGATCACCACGGAAGCGGCGAGGGCGGAGGCGAGAAGAAGGCGTTTCATGTGCAGACTCCTTTTTATCGATCAAGAACAACGCATAATTGGCAAAAAAGTTCCCGTGGCTCTCAGGAGAGCGCCACGGGAGCGTAACTTTAGGGTTAATTAGTCGTAGCCGTATTCATGGTCGTGCGATCAAACGCCGGAGCAGCTTCAAGCTGTTCCTTGCTGGCCGAGATCGTGAGACGCACGTTGTTGTTCTCATCCTTCGCGGCGTTCAGCTGATCGACAGGGATCGCCACATCTTTTTCGCCGATGCCAAGGAACCCGCCCACGCCGATGATGGCGGTGACCGTATCGAGCTCTTTGTTGAGGACAAGGTCGTTGATCTCGCCGACACTTTCATTGGCCGTTGAATAGACGGTCTGGCCCATGAACTGCGAGGCGAGCATGGCATTCGACATCTCGCCCGTTGACGGTGTCATCGTGGTCGTCGTTGCGGCATCACCGGTCGTGCTGGTGCCGGTCGTGCTGGTGCTGCTTGTAGATGTATCGGTATCGGTTTTCGGAACTTCAGTCGTGGTGGTTGTCGTTGTATCGGTTGTCCCGGTTGTCGAACCGGACGCCGCCGTGCCGCTATCCGTCGAAGTGCTTCCGGACTGCGCCGTGCTGCTGTCCGTAGACGTGCCGGTCGTTCCGGTTTGCGAGGTGTTGGTGTCGGACGTCGTCGTTCCAGACTCCTGGGTCGTGGTGCCCGAGGTGTTGGTGCTCGTCGAGTCTTCGGCATAGGCCATGCTCGATGCGAGGAGCAAAGCCAGTGCAGCTGTGGAATATTTGAGTGCGGTCATGGTTGGTCTCCTGGTTCGGTGTTTAGGAAAAACGCGGGGTTACTGGTCAGTGGTGGTCGTCGTCGTGCCCGTGCCCGTCGTGCCCGTGCCGGTCGTCCCGGTGCCGGTTGTGGTGTCCGTGGGCTCGGTGGTCGTCGTTGTCGTGGAGGTCGAGGTCTCCGGCTCGGCGGTCGTCGAGGATGAAGTAGTCGTATCGGTGGTCGTCGCCGGCGGAACGGTTTCGGTGGTGTTGTTCTGGGTTACGCTCGGGGCATCGCCGCCGCCGAACCAGCCATAATTAAAGGCCAAAATGGCACCGATCAGCAACACGACGACGGCGATGATGATACCCGTCATGCCGGAGTCTGATGCGGCGTTGCGCTGATTGACATGTACATTCCGCGCGGCCGGATCCACCGGATCCGTCGCGTGCGGATCTGTGCTGGTGGTGGTCTTTTGCTGATAAGTTGCCATGGGTATCTCCTTGGTTAAGTGATGTGCTGGGCCTAGCAGCCGTGTAATGCGGGGGGAGGAGGGTTGGTTCCGAGGGCTTAGGTAAATAGTTGGTCAATGGACCCTTGGTTTGGAACCCTTCCTTGGGTCTCGGCGTTTTCTCTTATTGGGCCCAAGGCCTGCCAATAGGCAGCTGGATTTGCCCTAAGAAGCGTGACTTCATTTGGTTCGGAAAGGAGCTGGAGCTGCTAACCTTATTTTACCTGAAATGCGGTAAGTTAATTTAAATGCGGTATATTATTGACGCGGTCCATGGGCCGCGTGCGGTGAGTAAATAAGGAGGATCTATGGCGCCGTCCGGACGAGCTTATTGGAAAGGATTCCTGCGCCTGTCGCTCGTATCGATAGGGGTTGAAGTCTACAACGCGGAAGAAAAAAAATCCGATATTCATTTCAATCAGATCCACAAACCAACCGGCAAACGCATCAATTATACCAAGACCGTTCAGGGCGTGGGTCCGGTGCAGAATTCCGACATCGTCAAGGGCTATGAAATCGACAAGGATGACTACGTGGTTCTCGAGCCGGAAGAGCTTGAGGCCGTCCGTCTGGAAAGCAAGCGAACCATTGATCTTACGCAGTTTGTAAGCACAGAGGATATCGATCCCCGATATTTCGAGCAGCCCTATTATGTGGTGCCCTCCGATGAATATGCCATGGAAGGTTATCTCGTCATCCGCGAGGCGTTGCGCAAAACCGGCAAGATCGGCATCGGCCAGATGACCTTGGCGGGGCGGGAGCATCTCGTGGCTGTCGCACCCCTCGAGCAGGGCTTGATGATGGAGCGGCTGCGCTATGGGAATGAGGTCAGGAGCAGCAAGGATTTTTTCGGCGATCTGGCCAAGCCCAAGCTCGACCAAGAAATGGTGGGGCTTGCGGTCGAGCTGATCGGACGCAAGGCCCAACGCTTTGCGCCGGAGAAATTCAACGACAGCTATGCCACCGAGCTCAAAAAACTCATTGAAAAGAAAGCCAAGGGCGAACGCATCATTACGGTCGCCGAACCGGAAAGCGCTCCAAGCAACGTCATCAACCTCATGGATGCCTTGCGCAAGAGTTTGAAGAAGCCTGGGGAAGAGAAGCCTGCCGCCGCAAGCCGTAAAACCAAGCCGAAACGGCGCGCCTCGAACAAGTGATCACAACAGGACGGGCCAGCCGGTCCTCTCTAATAAAAGAGGTCCCCCACCGTGGTGGAGGACCTCTTGCGCGTGCCCGTATGGCTTCGCGCTGAACCGCAGAAGATTTTCAGGGGGGCCAAGAATCTTCCGCGACTTCCTTTGATGTTGTCCGACTGTGCGGGGTCAAAACGCGGGGTCCCTGCTTTGGTTCCAAAATTTTTACGGCTATAACGGCCACGCTCAAAATGGGGGGAAGTTGATGGAAACTTTGAACACGGGGTTTGCCGCATTTGCGGCGGGTTTGGCGAAATGGGCAGGTAGCCCCCTGGTATTCGCTGTCGCTCTGGCACTGGTCCTGGCCTGGGCGGCATGTGGTCCGTTTTTCGAATATTCGGAAGGCTGGATGCTGGTGGTCAACACGGGGACCACGATCATTACATTCCTCATGGTGTTCATTATTCAGAACAGCCAGAACCGCGATGGCCTCGCCGTGCAGATCAAGCTCGATGAGATCATCCGTTCCATCCACGGCGCCAAGAACGCCATGATCAATCTTGAGGAGTTGCCGCAGCAGGAACTGGACGAATTGAGGCTTAAGTTCGCCAAGAATGGCGGACAAGGCCCGCAAGTCTCCGAAAAAGCGCAAAGCCAACAAGGCGATCAAGAAGGCGGTCGCGGGCTCAGGCGCGTGAACGGGATTTCGAACCGTATTTCTTCGCGTAGACCCAGGTGAATTCCGCACCGAGCAAAAAAACCAGTGCCGAATAATAGACCCAAAGCAGCATAGCGACGAGGCTTCCCGCCGCGCCGAAACCGGAGACGACGCCGCTCTTGCCAATGTAAAGGCCGATCAGCAGTTTGCCGATGTTGAACAGAAGGGCCGTGGCGACGGCTCCAACGATCACGTCGCCCCACGCCACGGCGACCCGCGGCAGAAGCTTGAAGATAAGCATGAAAAGCCCGGTGACGATGAGAAGGCTGACAATGAAATTCAGAAATTGCAGGATTATGCCGGTCCCGCCCAAATAAGGATTCCAGAGGGTCTCGAGTGCTGCGATCATGGCGCTCACCAGCAATGAAACCAGCAAGAGAAAGGCCACACCCAGCACCATGCCGAAGGTCAACAGGCGCCGGCGAATGAGATACCACAACCCGCCCTGCTGCTTTTCTTCGGGAACTTGCCAGATGCGGTCCATGGCACCCTGCAGTTCGGCGAAGACGCCGGTTGCGCCGAAAATCATGATGACAAGGCCTAATATGGTGGCCAGAACGCCCTCGGCAGGCTTGCTGGCGCTTTCGACCAGCCCTTGCAGCGCCAGAGCGGCTTCCTCTCCGACCATGCCCTGAGCCTGAGCGAAGATGTGCCCTTGCGCTGCTTCCCTGCCGAAGAAAAAGCCGGCAATGGCGGTGGCGATGACCAACAAGGGTGCTATCGAAAAGATCGTGTAATAGGCAATGGCCGCGCCCATGCTCATGGCGCTGTCGCTGTTCCACGCCACTGCCGCGTCCTTGATGAGTTGCAAAACATCCCGGGGACCGACGGTTTTCTTTTTCATCCATGCGTCTCGGGTTGACAGCCGGGTTGGCGCCAAGTTAACGCAAAGGATATTATTCGAGTTCCGGCGCGCGCGAGGTTGACCTTCATGGAAATGACTCCTGAAATCGCGGCCTGCCTTGGAATCCTCCTCACCGCCATTGTTCTGTTCGCCTGGGACCGAATCCCTTCCGACGTGGTGGCTCTCGGCGTGCTGCTCGCCATCATCGTGCTGAAGCTGGTGGAGCCGGAGCAGGCGTTCGCAGGCTTCGGCAGCGGCACCGTCATGATGATCTTCGGATTTCTCATTATGACTGCGACGCTTTCCCACACCGGCATCGTCGATACGGTGGGCGGAGCCATTTTGAGCCGAGTCGGAAATCGCCCAGCGGTTCTCCTCGCCGTCATCATGATCTCAGTCTCGGTGCTTTCGGCCTTCATCAGCAACACGGCGGCCACGGCTTTCTTCATTCCGGTTGTCCTGGGGCTTGCGCAAAGGAACGGTACCAGTCCCTCGCGGTTTTTGCTGCCTCTGGCTTTCGCGTCGATCCTTACAAGCTCCGTATCGCTCATCAGCACATCGACAAATATCGTCATCAGCGAATTGATGATCCGGCAGGGCCTGCCGCCCATGGGCATGTTCGAACTGGCCCCCGCCGGAATTCCCATCGCGGTCGTCGGCCTCATCTACATGTTGACGGTCGGCATCCGCTTGATGCCCCATCGCGGCCGGGATGCGGCTTCCGCGGAGGATGTCGGCAACCGGTCTTACCAAGCCGATCTCGTGGTGCCTGAAGGCTCGCCTCTCGTCGGCAAGACTTTGGCGGATTCGCCGGTTACAGCCGATTCCGGGTTAACGGTCGTCAAGCTGCTCCGCGCGGGCAAATCGGTGCAATTGAAGGATCGGGGCATCGTGCTGGCCGCGGGCGATGAAATCGTGGTGGAGGGACTGCGGCGCGATGTGTTGCGGGTGAAAGATATCAAAGGCATCGAGATCAAGGCCGACGTGCATCTGGCTGACCCCGATTTACCGGCCGAGGAGATGGCCATCGTCGAGGGCGTGTTGTTGCCCGATTCGCCGCTCCTCGGGAAAACCCTGCGCAACGCCGAATTTCATGATCGCTACGGATTGCAGGTTCTGGGGCTCAACCGGGGCGGCTATACGCTCAAGAAGAAGATCAGCCGCATCAGGATGCGGCTCGGCGATGTCTTGCTGCTGCAGGGCTCGGCCGATAACGTCAAGGCGCTGGAGCGCGGCAACCTTTTCAGCATATTCGGCGGCGTCGA
>JBGTJO010000046.1:0-10500 GCA_041745135.1 Aestuariivirga sp.
CCCGATTCGCCTTTTGCCGTGCTCATGGCGCTCAAGGCCAAAATGGCGGGCAGCAAAAACTGACGTGGCCGAGGGCGTCGGGCAGCGCATCGACAAGTGGCTCTGGTTCGCCCGGATCGTTAAAACCAGGGCGATTGCCTCGGGCCTGGTGGAAGCAGGTCAAGTTCGCGTCAATCGCCACAAGATAACCAAGCCCGGATATCAGGTGGGACCGGGCGATGTTCTCACCGTCGCCCTCCATGGCCGCGTCCGGGTTCTTAAGATTTTGGCCTGCGCACAGCGCCGGGGCCCGGCGCCGGCCGCCCAAATCCTTTATGAGGCCACAGCCATGACGAATTTGGATGGCCAGATACCGCAAAAGGGGGATGCAACCCCAAACGGAACTTGCTAGACATCGTTCGGTAAAAAGAACAGCCCGGCCTTCATGACCTACATCGTCAACGATAACTGCATCAAATGCAAATATATGGACTGCGTGGAAGTCTGCCCCGTGGACTGCTTCTACGAGGGCGAGAACATGCTGGTGATCCACCCCGACGAGTGCATCGACTGCGGCGTCTGCGAGCCTGAATGCCCGGTCGACGCGATCAAGCCCGACACCGAGCCCGGGCTTGAAACCTGGCTGCAGGTCAACACCGAATACGCCAGCAAGTGGCCCAATATCACGGTGAAGCGCGACCCCCCCGCCGACGCCAAGGCCTTCGAGGGTGTGGAGGGGAAGTTCGAAAAATACTTCTCCCCCGCACCCGGCGAAGGCGACTGATCTCTTCTGCAAGGCGCTGTGCCGATAAGCACGGCCTACGTTGCCAATAGTTAACCTTCTCCACAGCAATTGTCCGCCTGCGACGTAATATTACGCCGTACACGGAGATGTGGTGCTTTAAAATTCGCTAAACTTGTGTTATATTGGCTTCAATGTGCACGACGGCTAGCTGGAGGAGAACCGGGCCACAGAGCTCGGATTTTTTTGGCCCAAATCCGTGGTTTCGCCGCTAGCATGAGCAAGTGAAAGGCGTAGGACAAAAATGAAAAAAACCAAGAAGAAAAAGGTCGCCGCCCGGAAACCGGCCGCCAAGGCCAAGACCAAAACGGCTCCAAGGAAGGTCTCGAAACCGCTGGTGAAAGCCAAGACGAAGGCCAAGCCGGTGGCGGTCAAGGCGGTTCCGCTGAAGGCGAAAGCCAAGCCCGCGCCTGTTAAGGCTCCCCTTAAGCCAGTGGCCAAGCCCCCCGTTGCAAAGCCCGTTGCCGCCGCTCCCAAGGCTGCCGTGGTCCCCAAGCCTCAGGCTGCCCAGCCCCAGCGCGTCGCCCCGCCCCCTATTGCAGCGGGCAAGCCCTTGATGACCGGTCCGGTGGTTGCCACCCCCGCCTCGAAGAAGCTCACTTTCAAGATCGGCGACCTCGTGGTTTATCCCGCTCACGGTGTGGGCAGGGTCACTTTGATCGAGGAGCAGGAAATCGCCGGCGCCAAGCTGGAGCTCTACATCGTCGATTTCGAGAAGGAGAAGCTCCGCCTCAAGGTGCCGACCGGCCGCGCCGAGCAAAAGGGCATGCGCCGTCTTTCCGACAAGGCGCAGATCGAGCAGGCGCTCCGGGTCCTGAAGGGCCGTGCCCGCATCAAGCGCACCATGTGGTCAAGGCGCGCCCAGGAATATGACGCGAAAATCAACTCCGGCGACCTCATCTCCGTGGCCGAAGTGGTGCGCGACCTCTACCGTTCCGAGCGCCAGCCCGAGCAGTCCTATTCCGAGCGGCAGCTCTTCGAGCAGGCGCTGGAGCGCATGGCCCGCGAGATCGCGGCCGTTCGCAAGTTGGACGACGACCAGGCGATCAAGGAACTCACGGACTATCTCGTCAAGAACGCCAAACGCATTCCGGTGCCGGGAGAGAAAACCGAAGAGGATGCCCCCTCCGAGAAAGCCGCATAGGTTTCGGCGATACTATCTGATGAGGCCCGGGCATGATCCGGGCCTTTTCTTTTGTACTCCAGCCCCTTTATAAGCATTTCTCGCGCGGGTCCCGTAGCTCAGCTGGATAGAGCATCGGTTTCCTAAACCGGGGGTCGCAGGTTCGAATCCTGCCGGGGCCGCCAATCAGAAATGAGAGGACGATGCCCCCTTCGCGGAACGAACTCGAAGCTTGTCCGGGGTGCGGCGGACTCTTCGAACCTCATAGCGGGCCGATTCACCGTTATATGATATCTTCACCAGCCTGCTGGGCTGCTTTTGGAAAAATCCTGGCCTGCGAATACAGCGATCCAGCCTTGCTGGCGACTCACCGCCTGAGCGTCGATGCTTTTGCAGTACAACACCCAGGCGGCGCGTCGCGCCAGGCGATCCAGTCCGTCGGCCTGCATCTTGTGCGCTTGATGATCCAGCTCGAAACCCCGCTTCCACCCCGGGAGGCGAACGATGTGATGTTGCGTTTGGGGCCGCGTAAGGCTTTGCTGCCGTTCCTGCAGCCGCCGGAGAGCTTTCAATTGACGGTGGCTGACGTGGTGCCTGCCGCTGGAACTGCTGGCCACATCGAGGCCGTGCGCGCATGGGCCAAAAGCGCGTGGAACAGTTGGGCGACGCATCAGTCTTTCATCCGTTCTTGGGCCGAGGCTGGCTGATTTTTACTGGCTGCTATTTCAGACTCATCAAATATTCGGCGATCGCCGCGACATCTTCTTCGGGCAGCTTCGACAGATTGACCTGCACGGCTCCCATGCCACCGGCGGAGAGCTTGTCGTAGCCCAGCGTTTCACCGAATTGCAGAGCGAGTGTTAGATCCTTCACATCCTTGTAGCGGCCCCGGCCGCCAAGATTGCGCAGCGAAGGAACCTTGCCCACGCCTTCAGGATGCGGGCCTCCGGCAAATTCACGGGCGCTGTTGCGTGCCATGAAGATGGTGCGGGGCGTGTGGCATTCGGCGCAGTGACCGGGGGCGTTCACCAGATAGGAGCCACGGTTCCATGTTTCGGTTTGCAAAGGGTCGGGCGGCCATTGCGCGGTGTCCAGGCCCAACCATTTCCACAGGCCGATGCCGCGCCGCAGAATGAAGCTTGCCGGGATATTGGCTTCGCGAGCTGGTGAAACCACCGGCGGCAGGGTGGCGAGATAGGCCTTGATATCGAGCACGTCCTCGATGCGCATCTTGGCATAGGACGCATAGGGGAAAGCCGGAATGAGATGCGCCCCGCCCCGTCCAATGCCGCGCTGTACGGCATTGACGAACTCGAGATCGCTCCAGGACCCGATGCCGGTTTCCGCGTCGGACGTAAGATTGGGAGGATAGAAGGTGCCGATCGGCGTCTTAAACGGAGCGCCGCCCGAAGGAACGGAAGCATCAGCGTTCTTCACTCCCGCCCCCGGCTTGTGACAGGTGAGGCAGCCAGCGGCGTTGAACAGCCTTTGACCGTTGGCCGCATCGGCTGCGTGCTGTGGCAAGGCTGCGGCGGTTAAGGGGCGTGGCGCGCTGAGAAGCCAGAAGGCAACCAGCCCCACCGCCGCAAGCAGTGCCAGCGCTGCGAGATTGCGTTTCCTCAGGAGCTTCAGAGCGTCCTATTCCTTCGGGCGGCGGAATTTATCGTGACAGCCCTTGCAGCCATTGCCGAGTTCCGGGAAGGCCGCCTTGAAGCTTGCTTCGTCCGTGCTCTTTCCTAGAGCCACATATTTGGCATAGAAGGCGTCGCCCGCCGCCTTGAAGCCTTCAGGATCGGTCCAGATTTCAGGCTTCGCCCAGGTTTCGAGGGTTTCACCTTTCTGGGCATCTTCGCCCCACCACTTTGCCCAATCGGCGCAGGCCACGTCATGGCCGTCCATGGCGGCTTTGACTGCCGCGGCCTCATAGGGCTTCTCGCCTTTGAACATGGCGGCGAGCTCGCCCATCATCTTGCCGCTCGCCTTCATGCAGCCCTGGCGCCCCTTGATCGCATCATCGGCACTCGCATATGCCGATGTGACGCCAAGCCCCAGCACCAGCGCGCTGGCGATCACGATTCCGAACACTCTTCGAGCAGCCATGAACTCTCTCCTCAGGGTTATCTGGAATTTTGTAACGGACTTCCGCACATATTAGGACCGGCCGGAGAAATCAGATTATCACAATTTTGTGTAGCCCTTGGCTGCCGAGTGAACGGCGGATGAACGCAGCACTCCGGTTGGGTTCAGCGCTTGGGGTTTAGGAGTTTCTTAGTTTGAACCCATTAGAGTTAGCCAATGACCACGTCCCGCACCGAACAAACCGCCGCCGCCAAGCCTCGCGCGCAACGCCTCAGCCCTGAGCTGAACGAGTTCCTCCACATGCTGACCGCACTCGAGCAGCAAGCGCCGCCCGCTTCCGCGGCCCCCTCCACCCGCTAAATCATCTCCCCCGGCAATCGAGCGCCGCCTGCACCGCGGCGTGCAGTTCGGTCCGGTTCGCGGGCTTGGGCAGCGCAATGTCAAAGGTGTCGCTCCAGCTCGCGCTCTGCATGGCGTCCGCGAGGAAGGCCGAGAGCGCCATGATCGGTGTACGCTTGATGCCGCATCCCAATTTGCGGATGGAGAGCGCGGCCGTGATCCCGTCCATCACCGGCATCTCGATATCGAGCACGATCACGTCGAACTCATTGGCGCTTGCCGACTTGACCGCCTCCTCGCCGTGCACCACCGCTTCCACATCGCAGCCCATGCCTTTGAGCATGGCGGCCGTCACCACCCGCACCGGATCGGAATCCTCCGCCAGCAACAGCCGCGGGCGGGCGCCATCGCGGCCCAGCAATGTCAGTGATTTTCGCACGGGCTTTGTTGCAGTGTTCGGTTGTTCAACCGGCATTGTTTCGTTGCTCCCTGGGTTCTTGCAGGGGAGGTTACGAGTCGTATGGTTGCCAAAAACTTGCGCGAAAATTTTAAATGCCGGGAATGACTAACGCGCCATTAAGCATGTGGGCCGTAGCACGTCACTTGGTGCCGAACATGCGGTCCCCCGCATCGCCAAGCCCCGGCACGATATAGCCGTGCTCGTTCAAATGTGAATCGACCGCGGCGGTATAGATCGGCACATCCGGATGTTCCGCCGTCACATGGCGGATACCCTCCGGCGCCGACAGCAGGCAAACGAGGCGAAGTTCCTTCGCCCCTTTCTCCTTGAGACGCTTCAGCGCGGCCGAGATCGAATTGCCCGTGGCCAGCATAGGGTCGACGACAATCGACCTCCGTTCGGCAATATCCTCCGGAACCTTCATGTAGTATTCGACCGGTTGCAGCGTCACGGGATCTCGGTAGAGGCCGATATGCCCAACCCGCGCCGACGGCATCAGGTCGAGCATGCCTTCGAGCAATCCGTTACCAGCCCGAAGAATAGACACGACCACGAGTTTCTTGCCCTTGAGGATGGGAGCCTCCATTTCGGCAAGCGGCGTCTCGATCGTCTGCGTGGTCATCGGCAGGTCGCGCGCCACCTCATAGGCAAGCAGCAGGCTGATTTCGCGCAGCAATTGCCGGAACACGGCCGACGGCGTTTTCTTGTCGCGCATCAAGGTGAGCTTGTGCAGCACCAGCGGATGATCCACGACCACGAGGTTTTTTGGCCAGCTCGTTCCGCCCATGCCCTTTTCTCCTTTTCGGCTATGCTTCCCTTTCGGCGATATCACCGGCAAACTCAAGTTGGGATGCTCGCCCGCCCGGCTTGTGAACAGTAATGGAGTTTCCAATGATTGAAGCCGCCCAACCGATCGCCCCCGGCGCCCGCATCGGCCATGTTCATCTGAAGGTCTCCAACCTCGAGCGTTCACTGGCGTTTTATTGCGGCGTTCTTGGTTTCGATCTCATCCAGCGCTATGGCCAGCAAGCCGCGTTCATCTCGGCCGGCGGCTATCATCACCACATCGGACTCAACACGTGGGAGAGCGAGGGCGGATCGCCCCCGGCGCCCGGAACCACCGGCCTTTTCCACGCGGCCATCCTTTATCCAACGCGCGGTGATCTCGCCGATGCGCTGAAACGCCTTGCCGTCCACCAGATTCCCCTCGATGGCGCTTCCGACCATGGCGTGTCCGAAGCTCTCTATCTGCGCGACCCCGACGAGAATGGCGTCGAACTATATTGGGATCGCCCCGAGGCCGAGTGGCCGCGCAACGCGGACGGCAGCCTCGCCATGTTCACCCGCAGGCTCGACCTCGACGGTCTCATGAATCAGTGACCCTTCTCCCATAGGGAGAAGGAGGGGCCCATCGCGCCAGCGATGGGAGGATGAGGGGTTACGGTGCCTACCGTTGACACGCCGCGTCCCCTCACCTTCCCAAGCTTCGCTTGGGCCCCTTCCTCTCCCCAAAGGGGAGAGGAGAATATTAACCTGCCGCCTTGAGGGCGGCGGGCAATTCCTGCGCGAAAATTTCCAAATCGGTTGCCGCTCCCACGGTGACGCGGATGCAGCGGTTGAGCGGCGCCACACCCGGCATGCGCACGAATACGCCACGCTCTAGTAATCCTTCGAGCACGCGCTTCGCGTGCGCACCGTCGCCGCCGCAATCGATGGCAACAAAATTGCTGGCGGAGGGAAGTGCCCTCATTTCGTTCGCGGAGGCGATCCGCGCGATCTCTTCTCGCGCCGCCGAAACTTTTTCGATGACATGGCGGAGATGATCCTGGTCTCCGAGCGCGGCAATCGCGGCACGCTGGCCAAGCCCCGTCACGCCGAAATGATTGCGCACCTTGTCGAAGGCTCTGATCACCTCGCGGTGCCCGATGGCATAGCCGACCCGCAGTCCCGCCATGCCATAGGCCTTCGAAAAGGTGCGGAAGCGCAGCACCTGCGGGTTATCCACATCGAATGGCGGAAGCGTGCCTTCCGGCGCGAATTCCCCATAGGCCTCGTCAAGCATGAGCATCGCCTGCGAAGGCAAATCTGCGATCAGGCGCGCGACATCGCGCCCGCTCCACCAACTTCCCATGGGGTTGTCGGGGTTGGAGAAATAAATGAGGCGTGCCTTTTCTTTCCGCGCCAGATCGAGCAGCCCACTGGGATTTTCGCGGTCCTCGACATAGGGCGTAGTCACCAGCCGGCCGCCAAACCCGTGCACATGGTAATTGAAAGTGGGATAGGCGCCGAGCGACGTTGCGACTGTGATGCCGGGCTCTACGAACAGACGCGCAGCCAATCCGAATAGTCCGTCGATGCCCTCACCCACGGCGATATTTTCAAATGGAAGTCCGTGATGGTCGGCGAGCGCCAGCTTGAGATCATGGATTTCCGGGTCGCCATACTTCCAGACATCGGTGGCGGCCTCCCGCATCGCCGCGATGGCCTTGGGCGAGGGGCCGAAGACATTTTCGTTGGCGCCGATGCGAGCCCGGAATCGGCGCCCCGTTTGCCGCTCTACGGTATCGGGGCCGACAAAAGGCACGGTGGCGGGGAGATTTTTTACAAGCGGCGTAAATGGCGGATGCATCTTGGAACCTGTACCTTGGAATGCGCCTATTTCCCAAGCGGCTTGCAAATCGAACTCCGCCCGCGTTAGCTAAAGGGAACCAGTTCAGGGAAAACGCGTTGTATTCAGATGAAGCTTCGTCGTCCACAGGGGGGCACAGCCCTGCTTCTATCATTCCTGATTCTGGTGGCCGGCTCCACCGGGCCGCAAGCTGACCTGTCGCCCATCCAGCGCGATTTCCGCAATCTTTGCCAGTCCTTGAAAATGAAATGCGCTCGATCCGCCCCGGCGAAGAAAACCCGCAAGGCGACCACGTCCCGTACGGACAAGAAGGCCAAGGTTGCAGCGCCCATACCCCGCTCCAAGCCAGCGGCGATAGCCGCGCGGGAACCCGTCAAAACCGATCTTCCCACGGTTAAGCCGGCCGTCGCCGCCGATAAATCCACCATCATCATCAAAAGCTATCCAACCCCTCGCCCAAAGCCGGAAAAGCAAATTGCCTCGATCGTGCGTCCGCAGAAAGACCTAACGCCGGCCATCACGCCTAAAGCGCGGCCTGTTCCCGACGACGGTTGTCTGGGCAATCTCAGAAACAGCGGCGTGCAATTTGATGCAGTGAGCACACCCGTGGGCAATGGGCGGTGTAGCGTCGAAATGCCGGTTAGGCTTCACGCCGTTCAAACCACTGCAGGAAAGATCGCATTGCCCGATTCACCTGTTCTCAGCTGCCGCTTTGCCCGCCAGTTTGCGCTGTGGCTATCGGATACCGGCGCAGCGCTCGTCTCCACCCATCTGGATGTAAAGCTCGCGAAAGTCTCCACGGGGCCCGGATATGAATGCCGCGGCCGCAACGGCGATGCATCGGCAAAGCTGAGTGAGCATGCCTCCGGCAACGCGGTGGACATCACGACGATCACCACCGAGGACGGCCGGAATATTCAGGTAGCCGATGCCGGAAACCCGGCATCTCCATCTTTTAAAGTGCTTCGTGGCCTGCGCACGACGGCATGCGGTTACTTCAGCACCGTTCTCGGCCCCGGTTCCAATGAAGCCCACGCTTCGCACTTTCATCTGGACATGGGCATGCACGGCAAAAGCCAAAATTACCGTATCTGCGAATAATCACCTGCCGATCACGCATAGTTGTGGCTTCTCACGGACGCTTGAATTGCCAGTGATGTCCCCCCGGATGAGCGTGGCGGCACGGCAATCCCGCCGAAAGTATGATGGAGAACACCCATGATCGTTGTCACAAAATCCGGAACGGCCCTCGCCGCCGCGGCCCTGTCGCTCGCCGTGACCGGCCTTGCCTTCGCACCGGCTCCCGCCTCCGCGGAATCGAGCGTCCAGTGCTACGGCGCCAACGCCTGTAAAGGCCAAGCCGCCTGCAAGAGCAGCAGCAACTCCTGCAAGGGCCAGAATGCCTGCAAGGGCCAGGGCTGGATCACCGCCTCTTCCGAAGATTGCGCCACCTGGGGCGGCAAGGCCGGCTGACAAAGCCTGTTGAAAAAGCAGGGCGCGGAGGAAACTCCGCGCCTTTTTTGCGTGCAAGCCAGTTGCACTGACCTGTCCTGACAGGGAACCATGCCGGGCGAAAGAGATTAAACCGGCATCGTCTAACTCACTTTTGGGAGGCAGGAATGAAATTGATCGGAGCTATCGCCGCCTTGGCAATTTCCTCAACCGCGCTTGGCGCGCAGGAGACCGTAACCAGCGACCACGAGAAATTCATCCTCGAAACAGTCGCTGAGGGTCTTTCGCATCCATGGGGCCTGGCCTTCCTTCCCGATGGCGCGATATTGATCACCGAACGCGCTGGCCAATTGCGGCACGTCTCAGCCGAGGGCCAGGTAAGCGAACCCATTTCAGGCCTGCCCGAGATTGAGGCGGGTCAGCAGGGCGGCCTGCTCGATGTGACGTTGCACCCGCAATTTGCGGCGAACCGTCTGGTCTATGTAAGTTTCACCGAACCTGGTGAAGGCGGCAATTCAACCGCGGTGGCGCGGGGCAAATTGAGCGAGGACGTGCGCTCGCTTACCGAGGTCGAAACCATCTTTTCGCAGAAACCGAAGATCGGCAACATGATGCATTACGGCTCTCGCATCGTCTTCGACGGCCAGGGTCACATCTTCATCACCACGGGCGAGCGCTTCGAGGAGCAGTACCGCACGCAATCCCAGGAACTCAATTCACATCTGGGCAAGATTGTGCGCCTCAACGAGGATGGATCGGTGCCGCAGGATAATCCGTTTGTGAATAGAGAGGGCGCACTGCCGGAAATCTGGTCCTACGGCCATCGCAATGTGCAGGCGGCGGCCATGAATCCCGAGACCAATACCCTGTGGGAGATTGAGCACGGTCCAAAGGGTGGCGATGAAATCAACATTGTCGAGCCCGGCAAGAATTATGGCTGGCCGGTCATCTCATTCGGCGTCAACTACGACGGAACACCTGTTGGCAGCGGCAAGAGCGAGGCTCCGGGCATGGAGCAGCCGATCCAGCAATGGACGCCCGTCATCGCGCCCTCCGGCATGATGTTCTATTCGGGCACCGCCTTCCCCGAATGGAAGGGCGACCTTTTTGTGGGCGGCCTCGCGGTAACCTCACTGGTCCGCGTCGAACTCGATGGCAACAGGTTCGTCGGCGAGGAACGGCTGCTCATCGATCAGGGCTGGCGCATTCGCGACGTGGCGCAAGGCCCCGATGGTTCGATCTATGTCATAACCGATGAGAGCAACGGCCGCATCGCTCGCTTGCGTCCTCCCAAATAGCTGGAGGCCCGCAAACGTATCGGGCGCGGGAGGACTGCCTCACCCGCGCCCGTTTTTTGCCGCTTGCAACGCTACTGCGCGTCGGCCTCGGCCGGCATCGGTTCTTCCGCCGCCTGTTTCTTCGACAGATCCTCGCCGGTCACCTGATCCACCTGCTTCATTGACAGGCGAACCTTGCCGCGATTGTCGAAGCCGAGCAGCTTGACCTTCACCGCATCGCCTTCATTGACGACGTCGGTCACCTTGTTGACGCGGCGGGGCGCAAGCTCCGAGACGTGCACGAGGCCATCCTTGGCGCCGAAGAAATTCACGAAAGCGCCGAAGTCCACGACCTTGACC
>JBGTJO010000047.1:0-5442 GCA_041745135.1 Aestuariivirga sp.
ATTTTTCGAATGCCGTGGCGCTGGAACACGTTCAGTAATTCGCGCTCCGTCACCTCGACGCCGGCAATCAGGTTTTTTTCGATCTCACCGGCGCGTTCACGCTCCTCGGCGGGAAGGGCCTGTAACGCGCGGCCGAGATTATCGGCGACGCTCAGCAAATCCTTGGCAAAATTGCTGGCGGCATAGAGTGTCGCTTCGGCCTTCTCGCGCTCCAGGCGCTTCCTGGTGTTTTCCATCTCGGCGGCAAAGCGCAACAGCCGCTCCTTGAGGGATGCCACCTCTTCGGCCAAGGCCGCAATCTCCCCATCCCGGGGATCGGCCGGGGCATCGGCGATCGGCGATTCAATGTCGATTTCGTCGAAGTCGGGGGTATTTGTGTCGTCAGCCATGGGCGGCATATCGGCCGGGAAAGTCGAAAAATCAAGTGAGCAGGCGGCCCACGATCTTGGCCGTATAGTCGACCATGGGGATGATCCGCGCATAGTTCATGCGGGTGGGGCCGATAATGCCGAGAACGCCCACGATCTTCTCTTCGCTGTTCTTATAGGGCGCCACGACCAGGGAGGAGCCCGAGAGCGAGAATAGCCGGTTTTCCGAGCCGATGAAGATGCGGACCCCTTCGCCGCTTTCGGCGAGTCCCAGGAGCTGCACCAGTTCCTTCTTGTTTTCGATATCCTCGAACAGCTTGCGAATGCGCTCGAGATCGCTGGTGGCGGTGGCATTCTCGATCAAATTGGCCTGGCCCTTGACGATCAGCGTTTTGCCGTCGCTGTCGCCCGACCACACGGCGATGCCCGCCTCGACAATGCGCGCCGAAACGTCGTCAAGCTCCCGGTGAAGGCTTTCCATCTCATCGCGGACGAAGCGCTGGGCCTCGGCGATCGTCTTGCCCTTGAGCCGGGACGATAGGTAATTGGACGCCGTGGTGAAAGTTGAGGGCGGCAGGCCCGGCGGCACGTCGATCACCCGGTTTTCAACACCGCCATCCTCGCCTACCAAAATGACCAGCGCGCGCCCCGGCCCCAGATTGACGAACTCCACATGCTTGAGCCTGGCATTGAGCTTGGGCGCCATGACGACGCCCGCGCAATGGGAAAGGCCCGAGAGCAGCGTCGTCGCTTCGCCCAGCACATCCTCGATCCGGCGCTGGCGGTTGGAAGCTGTCACCTGCGCATCGATGCGCGCCCGCTCTTCGGCACTCATGGCGCCCACTTCCATGAGGGCGTCCACGAAGAAGCGGAGGCCTTGCTCCGTAGGCACGCGGCCCGCACTGGCATGGGGCGAGTAGATGAGGCCCGTGTCCTCAAGGTCCATCATGGTGTTGCGTACCGAGGCGGGCGACAGGTTCGAGGGCAGGATGCGCGAAATGGTGCGCGAGCCCACGGGCTCCCCGGTTTCAAGATAGGTATCGACCAGCCGCCGGAAAATCTCGCGGGAGCGCTGGTCAAGGCCAGCGGCGCTGCCGTGCTTTTCGTCGAGGAACGGTTTGGGCGGGATGATGGTCATGGTCCTCGCAATGTAGAAATCAAGTTGGCGCAGGTCAATTGTGGGGCTAGAAGCGCCCATTCACGAGAGGAACCAAGATAAATGCGTCCATCGGGGCGAATGCCCGGCCAATTGCGTACCATTAGCTTTGAACGGGGCTTTACCAAGCATGCCGAAGGCTCCTGCCTCGTCCGCTTCGGCGATACCCATGTGCTGTGCACGGCCACGCTCGAAGAAAAAGTGCCGCCCTGGTTAAAGGGCTTGGGCAAGGGCTGGGTCACCGCCGAATACGGCATGCTGCCGCGCTCAACGGGCGAGCGCATGCGGCGTGAGGCGTCAGCCGGCAAGCAATCGGGCCGCACCCAGGAAATCCAGCGCCTCGTGGGGCGTTCGCTCCGCGCCGTGGTCGATCTCGCGATGCTGGGGGAAAAGCAGATCACCGTCGACTGCGATGTGATCCAGGCCGATGGTGGAACCCGGACGGCTGCCATCACCGGAAGCTGGGTGGCGCTGCACGATTGCCTGAAATGGATGCAGGCCCGCTCCATGTTCAAGGCCTGGCCGCTCAAGGATCATGTGGCCGCCATCTCCTGCGGTATCCATGGCGGCGTTGGCGTGCTCGATCTCGATTATGCGGAGGATTCAACTGCGGGAACCGATGCGAATTTCGTCATGACCGGCTCCGGCGGCATCGTCGAAATTCAAGGGACCGCAGAAGGCGAACCTTTCTCGCAGGACGCTCTCCTGGAACTGCTGGCGCTCGCCGGCAAAGGAATCGGCGAGCTGGTGGCGATGCAGAAGGCAGCAATTGCGTGAGACCGACGGCCATCCTCGAAACTATTCTTTATGCTGACGATATTGCGGCGATGCGCGCCTTTTATGAGGGCGTGATCGGATTGCACTGCGTTATGGAAGCCGAGGGCCGGCAGGCGTTCTTCCGCTGCGGCAGCCAGATGTTGCTTGTTTTCAACCCCGCCGTCACCTCGGAGCAAACAGCCGGCAAAGGCGTGCCGCCGCCCCATGGCGCTAAGGGGCCAGGACATGTGTGCTTTGCTGCGAGCGCTGAAGAACTCGATCAATGGCGGTCGAAGCTTGAGGCGGACAACGTCAAGATCGAAGCCGAGCTCGATTGGAAGGGCCGCGGCCGTTCGTTTTATTTCCGCGATCCCGCCGGCAATTCGGTCGAATTCGCGGAACCTCGCATCTGGTCCTTGCGGGGCGCCAGGCTGGTCGTCGCCTCGCACAACAAGGGCAAGGCGCGGGAGATCGGCGAACTGCTAGAGCCCTATGGCGTTGAAATTCTCTCCGCCGCCGATCTCGGCCTCGCCGAACCCGAAGAGACAGGCGACAGTTTCATCGCCAATGCCGAGCTGAAAGCGCGCGCCGCCGCCAAGGCGTCGGGACTTCCAGCCCTGGCCGATGATTCCGGGCTTTGCGTCGATGCGCTCGAAGGTGCCCCCGGCATCTATTCGGCACGCTGGGCGGGACCTGCCAAGGATTTCGCCATGGCCATGCGTAACGTCGAGGAAAAATTACAGGCCAAGAACGCGGCGAACCGCAAGGCCTATTTTGTCACCGCATTGTCCATCGCTTGGCCGGATGGGAAAACGGAGAGCTTTGAAGGCCGCGTCGATGGCACGCTCGTCTGGCCGCCGCGCGGAAATCTGGGCTTCGGATATGATCCAATATTCCTTCCTGAAGGCTGCGATATGACTTTCGGCGAGATGGAGCCTGCGCGAAAACACGCGATGTCCCACCGGGCACGCGCCTTCCGGAAACTGGCCGATGCCATCTTTTGAGGAAGCTTTCGGCGTTTACGTCCATTGGCCCTTCTGCAAGGCCAAATGCCCCTATTGCGATTTCAATTCGCATGTGAGGCACCAGCCGGTCGATGCCATGTCGTTCGCTCGTGCGCTGGCAAGCGAGCTTCAATGGTTCGCCAGGCAAGCGCCGGGGCGAACGGTGACCAGCATTTTCTTCGGCGGCGGCACACCCTCGCTCATGCCGCCCGCAGCGGTTGGCCATGTGCTGGATACGATCGGCAATTTATGGTGCGTCTCTTCCGACGCCGAGATAACGCTCGAAGCAAATCCCACCAGTATCGAAGCGGAGAATTTCACAGGCTATCGCGCCGCGGGCGTCAATCGCGTCTCGGTCGGCGTTCAGGCCCTGAACGATGCAGATCTTCAGATGCTGGGCCGCCGGCATTCCGCTGCGGAGGCCGTTGCGGCCTTCCAGCTTGCGGCAAAGATTTTTCCCCGTGTCTCCTTCGACCTCATCTATGCGCGGCCTCGACAGACGGCAGCGGCCTGGCGCCGCGAATTGACGGAGGCGTTATCCTACCAGCAGGGCCACATGTCGCTCTATCAGCTCACCATCGAGCCGGGCACCGCCTTCGCGGATTTGCACGCAAGGGGCGCGCTCGCCGTGCCGCCGGAAGATGACGCTGCCGACCTCTATGATGTGACGCAAGAGTTGACGGAGAAGGCGGGGCTTCCGGCTTACGAAGTCTCGAACCATGCCGCACCAGGCCATGAGTCCCGGCACAATCTTCTGTATTGGCGTTATGGCGAATATGCGGGCGCTGGTCCCGGATCTCATAGCCGCCTGAGCGATGGCGAAACCCGCCGCGCCCTCGTCTCTGAAAAGCATCCCGAAACATGGCGGAGCCTCGTTACGACGCAAGGGCACGGCGTCGTTGAGGACGTGCCTGTGGCGAAGCCCGATCAGGCGTCGGAATATCTGCTCATGGGCTTGCGCATCGCCGAAGGCATTGACCTTTTGCGTTACGAAGGCCTTGCTGCGCGGCCAATCGATGAAGACAAGATCGCAACGCTGAGCTCGATGGGATTTGTCAGCCTCGAGGATTCGCGGTTGCGCGCCACGCCCGCCGGCCGCCGCGTGCTCAATACGCTGATTCAGGAATTGTCGGTCTAGCGTTTCAGCCAATTACCGAAGCGGCCAAGGGCCTCTTCGATCTTGGCTGAATCGCGGAGGAAACACATGCGGAGATGGCCTTCGCCGCCGGGGCCGAAGGTGGCGCCGGGCGCGAAGCCAACACCCGCTTCGTCGATGATGCGGAGCACCGCAGCGGTTGAATCTCCCAGGCCATCGACGGAGAAGAACATATAGAAGGCGCCCCGCGGCAATTCGAAACGCACGCGCGGCATCTCGCCCATGAGTTTCGCCACCATGTCGCGGTTGGCGCGCGCCTTGGCCACTTGGGCCGCGATGAAGTCCTCGCCGTGATCGAGTGCCGCCACGCAGCCCCGCTGCAGGAAGGCGGGGGTGCCGCTGGTATTATACTGGATGATGCGCTCGATGACCTTGCCCAGCGACTTGGGCGCCTGCAGCCAGCCGACGCGCCAGCCCGTCATCGCCCAGTTTTTGGAAAAAGTATTGGCGAGAAGCAGCATCTCTTCGTCCTCGCAGATATCGAGGAAGGAGGGCGCGCGCGTTTCGCCCCGCTCGCCATAGTAAAAGCGCGAATAGACCTCATCGCCGAAAATCCAGATGCCGGACTTGCGGCATTGATCGCGGACCGCAATGAGTTCATCGAGCGTCGCGGTCCAGCCCACGGGATTGGAGGGCGAATTGAGACAGATCGCCTTGGTGCGGGGGCCGATCGCCGCAAACAGCCTGTCGAGATCGAGCCGCCAGCGCCCGTTCGTGAAATCCATGGGCACTTCCACGGGCACCGAGCCCTGCACGCGGAGCGGCCCCGCATAATTGGGCCACGCCGGAGTGGGGATGATGATCTCAGCGCCTTCGCCCGCCACCATGCGGATCATCGTCTGGATCGCCTGCATGCCCCCCGATGTGACGAAGAAGTTCTCGCGCGAGAAAGCCCGGTTGAAGTGGCGCGTGTGATAGCGCGCCAAAGCGTCGCGCAGTTCGGGAATGCCGCGCTGCCAGGTGTAGAAGGTCTCGCCCTTGAGCAGGCTGTCGATGGCGGGA
>JBGTJO010000048.1:0-11918 GCA_041745135.1 Aestuariivirga sp.
CCAGAAGGCCTTCCGCGCCGGGCGGCAACGCCGCCGCTGCCGCGTTCAATGCGTCGAAACTCAAGTGTTCGGCGAAGTGGCGCTTGAACCAGGCGATGACCGACCCCGTCGATGTCTGGCCGCCCTCGATGATCGGCTTGCCTGGATAAACCGCATCCATATAAGTCCCCCACACCCCGGGCAGATGGACCGGTTTGGCGGTAACGCCGAGCAGCAGATGCGAAGACCCCGTGATGAGTCCCATCTCATTGGGTTCAGTAACGCCAAGGCCGATCAGACCCATGAAGGCATCAGGGCCGCCCTGCACCACCAAGGTTCCAGCACTTAGTCCCAGATGATCCGCGGCTTCCCTCGTCAACGGTCCAATGCGGTGTCCCGGCGCCAGCATCTTTCTCGGCCACTTGCCCTCAAGATCGGCAAGGCCAAGCGCTTGCAGCAGGCTTCGCGGCATGCCGCCATGTTGCGTCTGGTAATGCCAGCGGATCGCCGCGATGCCGACCGAACCCACCCAATGGCCCGTGAGCCGGAGATTCATGTAGTCCTGATATTCGCCGAGCAACGCTGCGCGATTGTAAATGTCCGGTTGGTGTTTCTTGAGCCACAGCGCTTTGGGAATCATCCATTCCGCCGAAACCGGTCCCGCTCCTCCGCCATTGACGCGCAAGGCCGCATCCTGCGTTGCCGCAACCTCATCGGCTTCTTTCGAAGCTCGCACATCCATCCAGATCATGCAGGGCCGGAGCGGTGTGCCGTCCGCGTCCAGCGCCACCACCGAACAGCAGGTGGTATCGACGCTCAGCGCGATGATTTGATTGGGGGTAACTCTGGCCTTGGCCAAGGCGCCCTTGACCGCAACGCCTGTCCCGGCCCACCAGTCCTCTGGATTTTGCTCGGCCCATGAGGGTTGCGGGAATTCCGTTTTGTAAGGAGCGGCATGGGAGGCGACGATGCGACCATCAAGATCGAAAACTAAAGCGCGGATGCTTTCGGTGCCGCCGTCGACTCCGAGAACGTAAGGCATGGGGGTCAGGCCACCAGCCGCCAGTCCGAAGCCCCCTCGTCATAGGCATGGAGCTCGCCCATTGAAATGTCGAACCATGCGCCATGGAGTGATAGCTCCTTGCGGTTTTCCTTCATCCTGATCCACGGAAAGGTGCGGAGATTGGCGAGGGAGTGTTCAATCGACGCCCGCTCGATGTGGCGCTCGTGTAGCTCCGCATTGTCTTCGTGAGGAACCGCGCGCGCGACATCCTTGATGGCGCGCATCCAGCTCCCGATGAAATCCGTATGGCTCAACGGGCTTGCGGACTGGATCGCGGTGCGGATGCCGCCGCAGCGTCCATGGCCCATCACGATGATGTCCCGAACAGCGAGCGACAACACCGCGAATTCCAGCGCCGCACTCGTCGCATGGTGCCCGCCGTCGGGCGTGTAGGGCGGCACCAGATTGGCGACGTTGCGCACCACGAATATCTCGCCTGGCCCCGCATCGAATATGGTTTCGGGAGCGGCGCGTGAATCGCAGCAGGCGATCATCATGACGGTGGGCTGCTGCGAGCCTTCGCCAAGCCGGCGGTAGCGCTCGGCCTCGGAGGCATAGCGCCCCTGGCGAAAATTGGCGTAGCCTTCCAGCAGGCGTTGCGGCAGCGGCATCTCTACTCCGTGGTCAGATCATGTATGGTGTTTGGCATCGAGCCTGTCGATGGCCGCGACATTAGCCGCCGACGCCCCCTTGGGATCGAACTCGGACTCGAGAAACCGGTCGACAATGGCTTTGGCGAGTTCCGGCCCGATGACGCGTGCCCCCATGGTGATGATCTGGGCATTGTTGGATTTTGCCGCCCGCTCCGCCGAATAGGTGTCATGGGTGAGCGCTGCCCGGATGCCCGGCACCTTGTTGGCCGAGATGGAAACACCGATGCCGGTGCCGCAGCACAGGATGGCGCGGTCATAATCCCCGGCCGCCACCGCTGAGGCAACCACGCCGGCGATATCCGCATAATATCCAGGCGCGCTCAGATTGGTGACGGCAAGGCCAGGCCTCGAGCGAAGGTGAGCCTCGATCACATCGAGCAGCGGTTTCCCCGCGCTGTCGCCACCGAGGGCAATTTTCATGGGCGAACTTCTCAATACATGGCCTTGATCTCGGCGAGCTCACGGGCCAGCCCCGCCTCGTCACGGGCGACAATGAGCGCCGAGATGGTCTTGAGGCGCGGATAAATCAACGCACCGGTAATGGCGAAAAAAGCATCTTCATCCAGGTTCTTGGTGGGAACACCCTGCTCCGCCAGCAGCAGCGCCACGCAGGCTGTGGCGGCCACGGCGATATTCGGCTCGGTTTCTTCAAAAAGCTGATGTGCCGCGCGCGGGCGCCCTACCTTGGCGACCGGCGCCGTGTCCGAGAGGGCGAGAAGAACCCGCGCCAGAAAACCGGTTTCCGTTTCCGGAACCGCCATCTCGTTCTGCGCCAGCAGGCGGCGGGCGGCGTCGATCCGATGTTCCAGCACCAGATAGGGCGGCTCGGAATAATATTCGATGATGTGGATCGTGGCGCGGAAGAAATAGGCGTTGAACAGGGGGTTGTGCAGCAGGCTGTTGCGGCGTACCGCCTCCGCCACCTCATGCATCATGCCGGGCGTGAAGGGCGACGGCAGCTGGCGCCAACTTGGAAGCAAAAGTGCAATCGCCGCGTTGCCGCCGGAGGTCATCACCCAGTCGGCTAACCTTGCAAGCCGCGCCACGGCGCTCGACAGGAACGTCACATTGCGCCGTTCTTGCACCCTGCCGCCATCGGCGTGGGAGAGATCGCGCACATAGAATTGCGCCGCCCGCAAGCCATCGCGGAAACCGGCGGCTGCGCACACCGCATGGGCGGCAATCGTATCGGCGCTGCGGAATGCGATGGTCATATTATCATTTCACCCAAAAACACCGGCAACCGTCAAGTCATAGCTGCATCGCCAGCTTGCGGCCTTCAAAGATCGCCATGACGGCGGTGCGCGCCGCGACGGCATCACCGATTGCTGGAGCGCCATGCTCCTCAGCAATGCTGCTCTCAGAAACATTTGTTGCGGCGATCACCAGCGAATCCGCGGGGATTCGTTCGTCTGGTCCTCCAAAGCAAAAGACCGTTGCGCCATCGCCATGCCATTCGCGTAACGCAGCCTCGGTGAGGATCGTGGCGCCCAGCTCGCGCAATCGCGCGCGCATTTGCAAATCGGTATTGGTGCGCGCCATCTCGCGCATCATCGAGGCGGCAGGTGTCACAATAGTTACGATGTGCCCCGCTTCAGCGAGGTGGAGCGCCGTGCCCGCGCCCTTCCAGTTCGCCGTTTCATCCAGCACCAGCACGCGTCTGCCCAGTCGAGCGGTACGGCTCATCACATCTTCAGCGCTCCACACATTGCCGCGTTCGAGGCCCGGAAGCGCATCGAGCTCCGGCAACGCCCGCTGGAATCCCTTGCCGTCCGGCTGTGATCCCGTGGCAATGATGACCTCATTGGCGTCGAAAGCCGCGATATCCGAGGCGTCCCACGGCGCGTTGAGTTTGACCGTCACCTGCAATTTGGTGAGTTGCCGCTCGTACCAGTCGAGAAAGTCTATGATCTGCTGGCGCCTTGGCTGCATCCCTGCAAGCCTGAACTGGCCGCCAAGCTTGTCCGAGGCTTCGACCAATGTCACGCGGTGTCCGCGCTCAGCGGCAACACGCGCTGCTTCCAGGCCAGCAACACCGCCCCCCACCACCAGCACCGATCTTGGCTTCGCCGCAGGCGTGAAACGGTCGCCACCCCATTCGAATTCTCGGCCAGCACTAGGATTGATCAGGCATGAAATCCAGTAATCGCGCGAACGCCTGCCCCAACACATCTGATTGCAAGAGAGGCAGGGGCGAATATCCTCCGGCCGCCCTTCCCGCGCCTTGTTGGCCAGATGCGGATCGGCGATTTGGCCCCGCACGATCGACACCATGTCCGCCTGACCCGAGGCCACGACCTGATTGGCATTCTCCGGCGTGCGGATATGGCTTTCGCATTGCATCTTGGCATGCTTCACCACCTGTTTAAGAGCTTCGGCATGTGGCGCGCCCAGCTTGTCGGCGAAGAAGACGTTGGGAATAATGGCCTGGCCGACGAAGTAGCTCCCCGTGCCGCAGGTCACGTAGTCCATGAGTTGCCGCTCGTCGTGCCAAGCCACGATCTCTTGCAATTGCTCGATCGTTTGGGAGACGGCGGCGGCTGGGTCCATGTTGACGGCAAGGCCGATGATGAAATCATCGCCCGCCATTTTGCGGATACGCTCCATGAGGGTGCGCGAGAAACGCATACGGTTGTCGAAGGAGCCGCCCCACCGGTCATCGCGCCGGTTGTTAAACGGCAGCCAGAACTGGTCGATGATGGCGTTGTAGGCGGCGAAGAGCTCGATGCCGTCGAAGCCTGCTTCCTTGGCGCGCCGCGCCGCCTGCACGAAACCCTCGATAATCTCCTCGATCTCGGCATCGGTCATTTTGTGGCTGCCATCGGAGTCATGGAAGGATGGCAGCCCGGATGGCGACCAGTTGGGCTCATAGGAGTTATCGAAATCGCCGTGCTGCCCCACATGATAAAGCTGGTGGCAAATGACCGCGCCGTGGCTGTGCACCACATCGGTGATCTTGCGGAAATGCGGAATGACCTCGTCGGTGGAATGGCGGAAATTGCCGCGCGTTAAAACCGCGGTGCGATGCACTGGCACCGGTTCCACCACGATCATCGCGGCCCCGCCCCGCGCCCGCTCCTCGTAATAACCGCGATGCCGTTCACCCGGCAGGCCCATGTCCGACATATTCGCCGTGTGCGCGCCGAACACGATGCGGTTCCGCAGCGTTTTGTGGCGAAGCTGCAATGGTTGGAACAACGCCGGGAACTGGTTGCTCATGCGAAGTTTCTCAGGCGTTCATAAAGTTTCGAGTCAATCGGCAGTCCTTCTTTTGCCAAGCGCTTTTGATTTGCCTCCCGCCGCGAATTTGGCAGGCGCGCCCCTTCCTGTGACGTAATGGATTTAGCCAGCGCCGTCACCTGCTTGGCAAACGCCCCGCCGGAAAACGCCTCGGGCTCAATGGCGATGAAGAACTGTCCACAGCCGATGGGCTTGCCATCATTTTCCATGAACGAACCCATTTGCGGTCCGCGGCACGCACCCGCCAGCGCCGCGCACATGACCTCGACGATCAGTCCCTGGCCAAAACCTTTGTAACCGCCAGCCGGCGCCATGGAGCCTTCAAGGCCGCGCTTGGGATTGGTGGTGGGCTCGCCCTCCGGGTCCAGCGCCCAGCCGAGCGGAATGTCTTTCCCCTCTTCCGCCGCGCGCTTGACCGCCGTCCAGGCTACGGCGGATGAGGACTGGTCGATGAGGAAGGCGATCTTGCCCGCTTTTCCCGGCACCGCGAAGGACAAAGGATTGGTGCCAATCACCGGCTTCCGCCCACCAACCGGCGCGATTGTCGGGCTGGCGTTGGTGAAGCCAAAGGCCACGAGACCGTGCTTTGCGAGATAGCCCGTGTGATAGCCCAGCGTCGCCGCATTGTAGGAATTGTGGACCGCCATGCCGGCGATGCCGTTCTTCTTCGCGGCCGGAATGAGCTTCTCGAAGCCCGCCTCGATGGCCGGGTGTGCGAAGCCCCTATTGGCATCCACGCGCAAGGCTACGGGCGACAGCTTTTTAACCAAAGGCTTAGCCCGGCCATCCACCTTGCCGCTTTTCACATGCTCGCAATAGTATTGCAGCCAATAGAAGCCATGGCCGGAAAGCCCGCTCAGTTCCGTATCCAGAATGGCATCGGTGAAGTAGCTGGCGTTCTCTTTCGAGGTTCCAGCCCCCGTCAGCGCCTTATTGATAAGCGCGCGCGCCGCCGTCGGTGAAAGTCTCAACTCCTCTGACGCCATGCACTATTCTCCCCGACATGGTATGAGCATCGCCATAACACAGGGAATACACATGGCAACGGTGAAACTATGGTCGGACGCGGAAGTCGACAGGGTTCCGCGCCTCAAGGTGGTGTTCGACGACATCCGCGCCACCCGCAAATCCACCTTCGTCAACAATTTTTGGCGCGGCCTGTGCAACGATCCAGCCCTCCTCGAACGCACCTGGAGCAGCGCCAAGGCCGTGATGGTGACATCGAGCGCCCTTGATCCCTTGACCAAGGAGCTGATCTACATCGCCGTCTCGACGGTTAACGGTTGCTCCTACTGCGTCCATTCGCACACGGCGGCGGCCCGGGCCAAGGGCATGACTGAAGCCCAGCACGGCGAACTCATGGCTGTCATCGGCATGGCCTCCCAAACCAACACCCTCCTCACCGCCATGCAATTACCGGTCGATCCGGAGTTTCTTGTTTAGGCGTGGTACATTCGCTAGATAGTCCCCATGCCCGCTTATCGCTCACGCACCACCACCCACGGCCGCAACATGGCGGGCGCCCGCGGCCTATGGCGCGCCACCGGCATGAAGGATGAGGATTTTGGGAAGCCCATCATCGCGGTGGTCAATTCCTTCACCCAATTCGTCCCCGGCCATGTCCATCTCAAGGACCTGGGCCAGCTTGTAGCGCGAGAAATCGAAGCGGCGGGCGGCGTTGCCAAGGAGTTCAACACCATCGCGGTCGATGATGGCATCGCCATGGGCCATGACGGCATGCTCTATTCGCTTCCCTCGCGCGAGATCATCGCCGATAGCGTCGAATACATGGTAAACGCCCATTGCGCCGACGCCATGGTGTGCATCTCCAACTGCGACAAGATCACCCCCGGCATGCTGATGGCGTCTCTCCGTCTCAACGTCCCCTCTGTGTTCGTCTCCGGCGGCCCCATGGAAGCGGGCAAGGTGGTGCTAAAGAGTGGCGAAACCCGCGCCGTCGATCTCGTTGACGCCATGGTTGCCGCCGCTGACGACCGGGTATCGGACGAGGACGTGAAGGTGATGGAGCGCTCCGCCTGCCCTACCTGCGGCTCCTGCTCCGGCATGTTTACCGCCAATTCCATGAACTGCCTGACCGAGGCGCTGGGCCTCTCGCTCCCCGGCAATGGCTCCGTGCTGGCAACCCACGCCGACCGCAAGCGCCTCTTCCTCGAAGCCGGGCACACCGTCGTCGATCTCGCGCGCCGCTATTACGAGCAGGATGATGCCAGCGCGCTGCCCCGCAATATCGCCAATTTCGCCGCCTTCGAAAATGCCATGACGCTCGATATCGCCATGGGCGGCTCAACCAACACGGTGCTGCACATCCTCGCCGCCGCCCACGAAGCCAACCTCGATTTCACGATGGAAGACATCGACCGTCTATCGAGGCGCGTGCCCGTGCTGTGCAAGGTCGCGCCCGCCAAGTCCGATGTCCACATGGAAGACGTACACCGCGCCGGCGGCATCATGGCGATCTTGGGCCAGCTCGACGCGGCGGGCCTCATCAATCGCGAGCCGCCCACGGTTCACGCGCGCAACTTGGGCGAAGCCATCGACCGCTGGGACGTGAGCCGCAGCAAGAGCCAATCCGTGCGCCAGTTCTACATGGCCGCACCCGGAGGCGTTCCAACCCAGGTGGCCTTCAGCCAGTCGCGCCGCTGGGACGACCTCGATCTCGACCGCGACACCGGCGTGATCCGTAATGCCGAACATCCCTTCTCGAAGGATGGCGGGCTTGCCGTGCTGAAGGGAAATCTCGCCACCGAAGGCTGCATCGTCAAGACAGCGGGTGTCGATGAATCGATCCTCAAATTCGCCGGACCCGCCGTGATTTTCGAAAGTCAGGATAGCGCCGTCAGCGGCATACTCACCGGCAAGGTCAAAGCGGGTGATGTGGTCGTGATCCGCTACGAAGGCCCGCGTGGCGGACCGGGCATGCAGGAAATGCTCTATCCAACGAGCTACATCAAATCCAAAGGCCTGGGCAAAGTCTGCGCCCTGGTCACCGACGGTCGCTTCTCGGGGGGCACATCGGGCCTTTCCATCGGCCACGTCTCGCCGGAAGCTGAGGAAGGCGGGATGATCGCGCTTGTGCATCAAGGGGACAGAATCGAAATCGATATTCCCGCCCGCAGCATCCATCTCGCCGTGAGCGAGGAGGAATTGCAAAAGCGCCGGAATGCTATGGAAGCCAAGGGCCGGGACGCCTGGAAACCAGCCGAACACCGTCCGCGCAAGGTGACGGAAGCCCTCCGTGCCTACGCCGCCTTCGCCACCAGCGCTGCGAAGGGCGCCGTGCGCCGCGTCCCCTAGCGTGATCGTGAATTAGAATGTGAGGCAAATATGTGCGGAGAACCGAGTTCACTATCGAAGTTGATCCTTTCCCGTCGAAATTTCTGGCAGGGAGCCGCGGCCTTTGGCGGCGCAGTCCTTGCTGGTCCAGGTGTTGCCGCTGCCCAAGAGTGCGCCCTTACGCCATCTGACATTTTAGGTCCGTTCTACCGCTTCGGCGCGCCGTTTCGAACCACGCTCGTAGGTGCGGATGAGCCGGGTGAAAAACTGATGATTTCGGGCACCGTCTATAGTGCCGACTGCCGGACTGCCTTGCCCAGAACGCTCATTGAGGTATGGCAGGCCAACAGCGCCGGCCAATACGACACCAACACACCCGGCAACTTCACCGAGTCCACCTCTTTTCATTTGCGCGGCATGTTGAGTACGGATGAGAGCGGCCGTTATGAAATTGAAACGGTGATGCCGGGCCGGTACCCGATCCCGCCGGGCCTACCGGGATTGGAGCATTTCGCCGGTCAGACGCGGCCCGCTCACATCCATTTCAGGGCGATCGAGTCCCTGCACGTCCCGCTGACCACGCAGCTTTACTTTCACGACGACCCATTCATCGGCAAGGACCCCTATGCCAGCAAGAAGCCTTCCCTAGCCGTCAAGCTGAAGCAGGATGGCAAGCACCTGAAGGGCGCCTTCGATATCGTGCTCTCCACGGGGACCTAACTTAGCTCATTGCGGTTTTGACCGTATGGACAAAAATCAGTTTCGCTGTAAGAGTAACCAATGGGGCCCGAGTCCCCGGCAGGAGAGGAAACAATGACCCACAACATCTACCGCGCCTCACGGCGCCAATTGCTGAAATTTGCCGCGGCCGGTTCGATCCTGCCGCTGCTGTCCCGCACCGCCAGTGCTGCAACCATCAAGACTGCGGCCATCTATACCGTGCCCATCGAGCAGCAATGGGTAAGCCGCATCCACAAGGCGGCGAACACCGCCAAGGATCGCGGCGACATTGAATATGTCTTCTCGGAGAAAGTCTCCAACACCGACTATGAGCGCGTGATGCGCGAATACTGCGAGGCTGGCCACCAGCTCATCGTCGGCGAAGCCTTCGCCGTCGAGGATGCGGCCCGCGCCGTCGCCAAGGATTACCCGGATCGCGCCTTCCTGATCGGCTCGAGTTTCAAGCCCGATGCCGCCAATCCCAATTTCGCGGTGTTCGACAATTACATTCAGGATGCCTCCTATCTCACTGGAATGATTGCGGGAGCCATGACCAAGTCCGGCAATATCGGCATGGTCGGCGGCTATCCCATTCCCGAAGTGAACCGGCTGATGAACGCCTTCATGGCGGGCGTGGCTGAAACCCGGAAGGATACGAAATTCCAGGTGGCCTTCATCGGCTCCTGGTTCGACCCGCCCAAGGCCAAGGAAACCGCGCTCGCCCAAATCGATGCTGGCGCCGATCTTCTGTATGCGGAGCGTTTCGGCGTTTCCGATGCCGCCAAGGAAAAAGGCGTGCTGGCCGTGGGCAACGTGATCGACACCCAGGCCGATTATCCCGACACCGTGGTTGCCTCGGCACTCTGGCACTTTGAACCAACGCTTGATGCGGCGATTGCCGCGGTCAACTCGGGCGCCTTCAAGGCAGATGACTACGGCCAGTATTCCTTCATGAAGGCTAGGGGTTGCAGTCTCGCCCCGCTCGGCACCTTCGAAGGCAAGGTCCCGGCCGAGGTCATGGAGAAGGTCAAGGCCAAGGAAGCCGAGATGAAGTCCAGCAGCTTCACGGCCCCCATCGACGATAACGAACCCAAGTCCTCGTGAGGCGATGACAGGTCAAGACGCCGGAGAGCGGGAGATCGTTCTCAAGCTCTCCGGCATCACCAAGCGTTTCGGTCCCTTAACCGCCAATGATGCGATCTCGCTCTCCCTCGGGCGGGGCGAGATCGTTGGTCTGCTCGGCGAAAACGGCGCCGGCAAGACCACGCTTATGAATATCCTGTTCGGCCACTATGTGGCCGAGGAAGGGACGATCGAGATCGAGGGCGAGCCGCTCGAGCCCGGTTCCCCCGCGGCCTCGATCAAGGCCGGCATCGGCATGGTGCATCAGCATTTCACGCTCGCCGATAATCTGACGGTCCTCGATAATATCGTGCTGGGCACGGAATCCCTATGGTCGTTGTCCTCGGATCGCGGAAAGGCCCGCAGGCGCATTCGCGAACTGGGCAAAACCTTCGGCCTTGCGGTCGATCCCGACGCGACGGTCGCCACCCTTTCGGTTGGCGAGCGCCAGCGTGTTGCCATTCTGAAGGCGCTCTATCGCGAAGCGAAAATCCTCATCCTCGATGAGCCGACCGCCGTGCTCACCCCGCAGGAAACGGCGTTCCTGTTCGAGACCTTGAAGCGCTTCGTCGCCAAGGGTCTCTCGATTGTTTTCATCTCCCACAAGCTCCACGAAATCCTTGCGGTCTGCCACCGCGTTGCCGTCTTGCGGGGCGGCAAGCTCGTGGCCGAGCGCGATGTGGCTGGTGTAACGAGGGCCGAGCTTGCGGAGTTGATGGTTGGACGCGCCATCCCGCAAGCCAAGGCGGAACCCCAGGCGGGCGGCGCCGTCGTCCTCCACCTCCATGCCGTCAGCGCGCGCAAGGCTGCTAAGCATCTTGATAGTGTAACGCTCGATCTCCGCGCTGGGGAGATTTTTGGAATTGCCGGGGTCTCCGGCAACGGTCAAAGCCTGCTTGCGGATGTCGTGGGAGGCGTTGTTGCACCGGAAACGGGGACAATCACGCTCAATGGGATTGAACTCACTGAAATTTCGCCGCGCGCCGTGGTTTCCAAGGGCATGGCCCGCATACCGGAAGATCGCCAGGCCGAGGGCTTGATTGCCGACATGACCTTGACGGAGAACGTGATCTCGGAAAGCTACCGGGCTTCAGGTTTTGCGAGAGGCGGATTGATCGACTGGACCAAGGCCCGCGCCTTTGCCGAGAAAATTATCGCCGATTATGCGGTGAAGTGTCCCTCGCCCGAAACTCCAGTGCGGCTTCTCTCGGGCGGCAACATGCAGAAGCTCATCCTCGGCCGGGTGATGGCGGGAGGCCCCCGCGTCATTCTCGCCAATCAGCCCACGCGCGGCCTTGACGTCGGCGCCATCAGCTATCTTCATGGGCAATTGCTCGCCGCCCGCAAGCGGGGCGCTGCGATCCTGCTGATCTCCGAAGATCTCGACGAATTGCTGTCGCTGGCCGATCGCATCGCGGTCATGCATCGGGGCCGCCTCTCTCCGCCCATGCTGCGCGGCAATGTCACCATCCAGGACCTGGGGCTTATGATGGCGGGCCATGGTTTCGAGATAGAGAGCGCCGATGCGGCTTGAACCGCGCGGCAAGCGCCCCCTTCGCATTTTAATTGGATATCCCGCAGCGGCACTTGCCGCTTCCGTTGTTTTCTGCGCCTTGCTGGTGATGCTTTCGGGCGCCTCTCCGTTTTCAGTCCTGGGGCTGATGGTGAAAGGAGCAATGGGCTCGCAATTCGCTTTTCTCGAAACGCTGACGCGCGCGACGCCCTTGATCTTCACCGGGCTGGCGGTCGCCGTGGCCTTCCGGTCCAAGCTGTGGAACATCGGAGCCGAAGCGCAGCTCTACGCGGGGGCTGTCATGACCGTCGTTCTGGGAACCGGTTTGCTGCCG
>JBGTJO010000049.1:0-3179 GCA_041745135.1 Aestuariivirga sp.
CGGCAAATTGCGCGACGGCATCACGCTCCCCATCGGCCCGCTCCGCCTCATCGATATGTCGGGTGGCTCCATCGACAAGGCGCGGAAGATCGTCGACGATTATTTCGCAAAGGCAAAAATCCTCGAGCGCCTCAAGGGCCGCGTTTTCTACGCCGTTGGCGGAACGTGGCGCAACCTCGGCAAACTGCACATGGCGCAAAGCCACTATCCCCTGCGCGTACTGCACTCCTACCGCATGACGAGGCAACAAGCCTCTGGCGTCGCCGATCTCATTTCAGGCCTGTCGCCGATGACGCTGAAGAATATCCGCCAGGTTTCACGCAGCCGTTCCGACACTATGCCCTACGGCGCCCTGGTGCTGGAGCGGCTGTTGGAACACAGCAAGCCCGCTTGCGTTGAAATGTCGGTCTATGGCGTGCGCGAAGGCTTGCTCTTCGCAAAGCTGCCGCGCCGCAAGCGCGAGAGCGATGCGCTACTCAGCTCCTGCTGGGACTTCGCGCGCCGTTACGCGCGCTCGCCCGAACATGAACTCGAGCTTTGCGACTGGACGGATCAGATTTTCGGCGGCACAGGACTCAAAGAAACGCCCGAGCAGAGGCGTCTGCGTTATGCCGCATGCCTGCTGGCCGATATCGGCTGGCGCGCCCACCCGGACTACCGCGCCGAACGCTCGCTTAGCATGATCTCGCAGGCGGCTTTCGTCGGCATTGACCATCCGGGCCGCGTGTTCCTGGCGCTCACGGTGTTCTACCGCTATGAGGGCGAAGATAACGATGACGGCATGAACCGCCTCCTGGACGACGATGCCAACGCAAGGGCTCACCTTCTCAGCAACGTGTTCCGGCTCGCCTATATCCTCTCCGCCGCCATGCCAGGCGCGCTGCGGAAGATCGGTCTCAAGTTGGGCGACAACAAAACTCTTTTCTTGAATCTGCCCAAAAAACTCTCCGACCTCATGGGCGAACGCGTCGAAAAACGCCTGCAGATACTGGCTGCGGAATTAGGCCGGACGGGCAAGGTGGTGATCGGGTGAATCAATCCATGGTCCCGGGCGGCCTACCAGCTTGGACAGCGCCGGGCAATCACCCTAGTTCCGTCATTCCGGCGAAAGCCGGAACCCGCTTTAAACCGGGCCGATGCTATCGTGGAGTTTCAAGGCGAAGCGGGATGCCAGCGTTCGCTGGCATGACGGGAGTGGGGAAATCTCCAAGTGGGACAAGCCCATCATTTCGTGGAGATAATAGGATGCTCATTCAGCCGCTGCCCGCACCGGGGTCGAGTGGCTCTCCATAATCCGTACACGTCCATTCTGGAACCCAATGACCGCGCGGCCATGCTTCAAGTCCAACGCGAGCTTGCCAAAAACTTCCCGCCGCCAGCCATGCATGAGGGGGACATCGGCATTGTCGTCCTCGGCCACGGCTTCGATGTCGGAGGTGTTGGCGACAAGCTTGGGCGCCAGGTTCTCGGCCTCGCAGACCACCTTGAGTGCGAGCTTCAAAATTTCGGCGGCGGCCTGAGTTGATTCGGAACCTTCCTCGCGGCGGTGGTCGAGCGAAGGCAACGACTTCGGATCAATCGCCAACCCCTCAGCCACGGCCTTGAGAATGGCATCGCCGCCGCGCGATGTCGCCTGGCCGCGGGGCAGGGCGCGAAGCTGCCCCAGGGCTTCGCGCGTCTGCGGCATCTGCATGGCAACCTCCGCCACCGCATCGTCCTTGATGATGCGCGAGCGCGGCACATTTTTGTTCAACGCTTCGCGCTCACGCCAGGCGGCCACCGCGACCAGCACGCCCAATTGCTTCTTCGACCTGAGTCTCACCTTGATGCGCTTCCAGGCGTCCTCAGGTTCGGTGCGATAGGTCGCGGGATTCGCAAGGATCGCCATTTCCTCGCGAAGCCAGGGCTCGCGCCCCGTTCTGTCCAATTCGAGTTTCAGTTTCTCATAGACAACACGCAAATGGGTAACGTCGGACAGCGCATAGGAGAGCTGCTTCTCCGTAAGCGGACGTCTCGACCAATCGGTGAAGCGAGAGGACTTGTCGATCTCCACCTTCGCGAGCCGCCTCACGATCGCCTCGTACCCCACCTGATCGCCGAAGCCGCAGACCATGGCGGCGATCTGCGTGTCGAAAACGGGATGCGGCACAATACCGGAGCGGTGCACGATGATCTCGATATCCTGCCGCGCCGAGTGAAACACCTTGAGCACCGCCGCATTGTTCATCAACTCGAAAAAAGAAGAGAGATCGATGCCGGGCGCCAAGGGATCGATCAGCCCATTATGCGTCTCGCCGGCCAACTGGATGAGACAGAGGTCGGGCCAATAGGTCGTCTCGCGCATGAATTCGGTATCCACGGCGATAAAACTATCGCTCGCCAGCGCCCCGCACAGCCGGGCAAGCGATTCGGTGGTGGTGATCAGATCCATGGCCGCAGGGAAGCGCGAGAAGGGGGCGGGGTCAATGGTTTTGGCGGCACATGCCGACAATTTGTATTTGCTACTGAAAATAACAGGTTACGTCGAGTCCCTAGCATTTTGCTTGAGAAATTTGATCGCGAACGCCAGCGGCTTTCCGCTTGGCCGAAAATCCTGAATCATTCCCTTGACTTGGTTTGCCATCCCTTGCATATACGCCGCACTCAAGGGCCCGGGCTAAACCCGGGCTCGTTGGCGTTTGGCTCAAAGCAACGGTTTGCCCACTTCGGCGGGCGATTCGGGGGAGTGTCCCGAGTGGCAAAGGGGGCGGACTGTAAATCCGCTGGCTTCGCCTTCGTAGGTTCGAGTCCTACCTCCCCCACCATCAGGTGCCGGGTGTCAGGGGTCAGGTGTCAAGGGTGCGATGGGAGACGATAAGCGGGTGTAGCTCAATGGTAGAGCAGCAGCCTTCCAAGCTGAATACGAGGGTTCGATTCCCTTCACCCGCTCCAGATTTGTGACAAGGTAAAAAAGAATGGCCAAAGAGAAATTCAAGCGCGACAAGCCCCACTGCAACATCGGCACGATCGGCCATGTCGACCACGGCAAGACCTCGCTCACGGCTGCCATCACCAAGGTCCTGGCGGAGACGGGTGGAGCCACCTACACGGCCTATGACCAGATCGACAAGGCTCCGGAAGAGAAGGCGCGTGGCATCACGATCTCAACGGCTCATGTGGAGTACCAGACCAAGAACCGG
>JBGTJO010000050.1:0-3470 GCA_041745135.1 Aestuariivirga sp.
GAACACGGCATGTCGGAGCTGATGCAGCAGTATCTCGCGGGCCAGCTCGAACACTCAGGCGAGATCACCTATTTCCTGGCACCCTATATCAACTCTTACAAGCGCTTCATGGCCGGGACTTTCGCGCCGACGCGCTCGATCTGGAGTTTCGACAATCGCACCGCGGGCTTTCGGCTGTGCGGCGCGGACAGCAAGGCGATCCGCGTTGAATGCCGTGTCGGGGGGGCCGACCTCAACCCTTACCTTGCTTTTGCCGCGTTGCTGGCGGCGGGACTCGATGGCATTGAGAAGAAGATGAAACTGGAGCCGGTGTTCTCCGGCGATGCTTATGACACCTCGAAAAAACTGCGGGAAATTCCCAAGACGCTCCGCCGCGCTACGGAGCTGCTCAGTAACTCCAGTTTCCTGCGGAATGCTTTCGGCGGTGATGTGATCGACCACTATGTCCATACGGCCGAATGGGAGCAATTCGAGTATGACCGGCGCATCGTCGATCTCGATTTGAAGCGCGGTTTCGAGCAATATTGAAGGACGGAGGACGTATGACTATTCCGAATCGCAATTTCAGCTATCCCACGGCGCTTAAATTTGGCGCCGGACGGATCAGCGAGCTAGCCGAGCATTGCAAGGCAAACGGCATTGAGCGGCCGCTTTTTGTGACCGATCCGGGACTTGCGGCCATGCCGATGGTGAAGGACATCGTCGAAACAGTAAGGCGAGCGGGCCTTGCTATCGAAATGTTTTCCGATGTCCGGCCCAATCCAGCCGAGGCCAACGTCATCGCGGGTGTCAAAGCTTATAAAGCCGGCGGGCACGATGGCGTCATTGCCTTCGGCGGGGGTTCCGGTCTGGATGTCGGCAAGATGGTGGCGCTGATGCATGGCCAGAGCCAAAATCTTTCCGTGTTCGAACTTGAAGACATCGGCGACTGGTGGACCAGGGCCGATGCCTCGAGGATTTCTCCGGTCATTGCGGTGCCAACCACGGCGGGAACGGGCTCCGAGGTTGGCCGCGCCGGCGTGGTGACCCATCCGGTCACCCACGAGAAGAAAATCATCTTTCATCCGGCGATCATGCCGAAGGTGGCGATCCTCGATCCGGAGCTGACGGTGGCCCTGCCGCCCAAACTTACCGCTGCCACCGGCATGGATGCGCTGGCTCATTGCCTGGAAGCCTATTGCGCGCCGTTCTATCACCCAATGTCGGTAGGTATTGCGCTGGAAGGCATGCGGCTGGTGAAGGAAAACCTTGCGCGCGCCGTGAAGAAGGGCTGCGATCTCGATGCGCGTGGGCATATGCTGGTGGCTTCCGCCATGGGAGCCACCGCATTCCAGCGCGGCCTTGGCGCCATTCATGCGCTTTCGCACCCGTTCGGCGGTCTCTATGACGCTCACCACGGCCTGCTGAACGGCATCGTCATGCCCTATGTGGTGAAGGCAAATCGCCGCAAGATCAAGAAAGACATTGAACGCGCCGGCGCGTATCTCGGCATCAGGGGCGGTTTCGAGGGGTTTCTCAAATGGATGCTGGCGCTCCGCAAGGAGATCGGCATACCTCACAGGCTCTCGGATATCGGCATCGACACGAAGCGGCTCGACGAAGTGGCCGCGATGTCGATCAAGGATCCGACGGCAGGCGGCAATCCCATCTCGTTCAGCGAAAAGCAATACCGGGCGCTGGCGAAGAAATGCGTGACAGGGGATTTGTAAATTGTCGAAGGCAAGGCGCTGTGGCATGTTCCGCCCGGAATGGCCAAGGTCGTCTTCACCACGAATTTAAGGCGCCACGTGGATTGCCCGACCGTGGAAGCAACGGGCTCTACAGTGCGCGAAGTGTTGGACAATGTGTTTGCGCAAAATTCGCGGGTGCGCGGCTATGTGCTGGATGATCAGGCAGCGCTCCGCAAGCACATGACGGTCATCGTCGACGGCCACCGGTCTTCGTGATCGGGTACGGCTGAGCGATCCAGTGACGGCGACGAGTGAAATCTATGTCTTGCAGGCATTATCGGGTGGTTAGGTATCATGAGTAACAAAGTTCTCGTCTCTACGCGCAAAGGGTTGTTCACGGTGGCCCGCGGCGCCAAGGGTTGGTCGGTCCGAAATGTGGATTTTCTGGCCGATAATGTGACGTTGGCGCTGCATGACCGCCGCGACGGCTGGTCATACGCGGCGCTTAACCATGGGCATTTTGGCGTGAAGCTGCATCGCAAGGCTCCAGGCGGCGCATGGGAAGAGTGCGCGGCGCCCGCCTATCCGCCAAAACCCGAGGGCCTTGTCGATCTCGATGGCTGGGGGAAGCCTGTGAACTGGAGCACGCAATTGATCTGGGCTCTGGAACCGGGCGGGCCCGATGAGCCTGGCCATTTGTGGTGCGGAACTTTGCCCGGCGGCCTATTTCAGTCGCGCGACAGGGGCTCAAGCTGGGAGCTGAACCGGCCCCTGTGGGATAATCCCGGCCGCAACAAGTGGATGGGCGGCGGCGCCGATCTGCCGGGTATCCACTCGATTTGCGTTGATCCCCGCTCATCAAAAACCGTGCGCGTCGGCGTTTCCTGCGGCGGCGTCTGGGTCACGCATGATGGCGGCAAGTCTTGGGAGTGCAAGGCGCAAGGCATGCATTACGATCACATGCCCGACAGCCAGGCGGACGATCCGGGTAACCAGGATCCGCATATGCTGGTGCAGTGCCAGGCGGCACCCGACCGCCTGTGGGTGCAGCACCACGCCGGCATTTTTATTTCGCGCGATACTTCCGAAAGCTGGCAGGAAGTCCATGCTCAGCCATCTTCATTTGGTTTCGCTGTCGCGGTTCACCCGCGCGATCCCGATACGGCGTGGTTCGTGCCAGGCATCAAGGATGAGAAACGCATCCCTGTCGACGGCAAGCTCGTGGTGACGCGCACCCGCGATGGTGGCAAGAGCTTCGAGATTTTGCGCAAGGGCCTGCCGCAGGAACACGCTTATGATCTGGTGTTCCGCCACGCACTGGCGATTGATGAGAGCGGTGATCGCCTGGCCTTCGGCTCAACGACTGGCGGCGTGTGGGTGACCGAGGACCAGGGCGACTCATGGCAGAATGTGAGCCACACATTGCCGCCGGTCCATGCGGTGCGCTTTGCCGGTCAATGAAAGTCCCGCGATTTTGGAATGATACGTACATTGCGCGGGTGGCGTGACACTTCGTCGGCGGGATTTTTCAACCGAGTCCACTCCTCGGTGAGGTAGGCCAACCACCCGGTCCTGTCCTCGACGCGATTGGCGACCACATGGATGATCTCTTCGGCTTTCTGAATGCGGCCGCGGATCAGCATGAGGCGAGAGCCCATGACGATTGAGCGGTAGGCTTCCAGCACCTGGGGCCAGACCACGGCATTGCAGACGGAAAACTCATCTTCGATCGTGAGAAAGACGACGCCCTTGGCGGAACCGGGGCGCTGCCTGATCAAAACAATGCCGGCAATACACACG
>JBGTJO010000051.1:0-2814 GCA_041745135.1 Aestuariivirga sp.
GGACAAATCCGAGTCACCGGAAGGCAACGTCCAAATACAATAAAGATGATCCGGCAAGACCACCACCGCCTCCAGCCGGGATGGATGTTGTTCCCTGACGTATCGAAAAGCCCATCCCAACGCATCGATGTGACTGACCAGTAAACGGTTACCCTTGCGCTCGGCGAGATTGACCGTGAAAAACCAGGTTGCACCTGAAACATGAGCACGGCGATATTCCGTCATGAAGTCCGTTTAACCTTTGAAAGGTTTCTCACCCGAACGATGCGCTTCGTTGCGTCCTCGGCGCGCCAAGCAGGGCCGCCTTCGGCCCCGGCCAGCCTTCGGCCGGCGCTCGTACGAGCCCCTGGCCCTGGCTTTCCTCAGCACATCCGCGGGCTGTCTTGATTTTACGCAGCTGAGGCGTCGTTTTTCCGTTGAGCATTCGATTCGCCCTGAAGTTCGGCGAAGATCTCCCTTGCCAAGGCTAGTTGCGCCTTGCGTTCGAGCAAGGCATCGCTAGGTTCTAAGACCTCCCAGGCCCAGTCGGCTTCGTATTCCAGTTTGGACACGCCACCAAAGCGGCACAGAATCTCGAACTTCTCGGCGTTGCTGAGGTTGGTATTTGCGTACCAGCCGTTGCTGAGTTGGTGGTAGTTATTGTGGTCTTCGGCGAGATGCTTGGTCTTTCGGAAGAGCTTGCTTGATTGCCGCGCGAAGTAGTTTCGTGTTGGGCCGCTTGCTCCACACTGCCTGCCGATGGCAACAAATCCAGTTGTCTCCCAGCGGAGATCGGAGAAGAGCCCCGGATTTGCATCCGCGAAGCGCTCGACCATCCAAAGGTAGGCCTCCTTCGCGCTACGAAAACTCTGCTTGACGTTGCCAAAGCGCGCAATGGTTTGCGTTGCACCGCCGCGGCGATGCGTAGGGCGCTCCCAATCAGGAAAACGCCGGTCGAGCACCTGTTTGACTTCGTGTGCGCGCTCGCGCTCGTTCCGTTCAAGGGCGTTGCGCAGGACTTGCTCAAGCTCCTGCTGCGTTCGCGCCGGCGCTGTGATCATCCGATGAAACTTCTCAGGGTTCATGGGCATTGCGACGTGCTAACATGAAGCGGGCGCCCCATTCGCGAAGTGTAGCACACGCTGCATCAAGTACTTAGCGCCGGCTTCGTCCCGGTCTTGGCCCGGGGCTTGCGCCATGCGCCTTGCCGGGTCACGCTCGTCGATGCGCACAATTACCATCTGTTTCAGCCGCTGCTGTACCAGGTGGCGACCGCCAGCCTCTCTCTCCCGCCGACGTCGCGGCGCCCATCCGCGGATCGTTTCGCGACCAGTTCAATTCGCGGGTACTGCTCGGGAAGGTCACCGGAGTGGACCGCGAGACCCAGGCCGTGGTCCTCGCCGACGCCCAGCGACTTTCCTATGATTATCTGGTTCTCGCCACCGGCGCCCGGCACGCCTATTTCGGCCGGGAGGAGTGGGAGGGGCTGGCGCCCGGCTTGAAGCAGATCGATGACGCAACCCGGATCCGCCGACGGCTCCTTGTCGCCTTCGAGGAGGCCGAGAACGCCGCCGATCCGCGGGTACAACAGCAGTGGCTCACCTTTGTCATCGTCGGCGGCGGGCCGACCGGCGTCGAGCTCGCGGGCGCCATCGCGGAGCTCGCCCGGCACGGCATGGAGCGGGAGTTCCGCAACATCGATCCGGCCGCCGCTCGGGTGGTGCTGGTTCAGTCGGGGCCCCGGATATTGCCTACCTTTCCCGAACCCTTGTCCGTCTTCGCGGAGCAAACACTCAAAAAACTGGGAGTGGAGATTTTCACCAACAACCGCGTGCAGGACGTGGATGACACCGGCGTCATCGTGAGCGGCCGGCGCCTCGAAGCGCACACGGTGTTCTGGGCCGCGGGGGTGATGGCCTCGCCCGTCGCCCAATGGCTTGACGCCGAGGCCGACAGCGCTGGCCGCCTCAAGGTCGCACCCGATCTCACGGCGCCGGGTTTCCCGAATGTCTACGCCATCGGCGATACCGCGCTTTCCCAGGGCTGGAACGGCGAGGCGGTGCCGGGACTCGCGCCAGCGGCCAAGCAGGGCGGGGCCTATGTCGCCGGCATATCCGAGCCCGGATCGAAGGGCGCGCGCTCCCAGGACCCTTCCTTTACACCCATCTCGGTAGCCTCGCCACCATCGGGCGCAAGGCCGCCGTGGCCGATTTCAGCTGGCTGCGGCTCAAGGGCGCCTTGGCCTGGTGGTTGTGGGGAGCGGTGCATATCCTGTTCTTGGTCGGGGCGCGAAGCCGACTGTCGGTGGCCGTGCAGTGGTTCTGGGCTTACCTCACCTTCCAGCGGAGCACCCGGCTGATCACCGGCGGGGAGGCGGTGCATTGATGCGTGTGCTGGTTCGCTCGCGTCCGGTCGCTACCGAACCTTGAACCGCGCAGCCAAAAAGCCTAGGATCTGACTGAATTCGGACTTCATTTGATAGCTATGAGCGAATCCATCATCAGTCTCAGCGAATTCAAGAGCGAGGCCAGCCAACTGCTGGTCCGAATCAGGGAAAGCGGCGAGGCCATCGTCTTGACCCAGAACGGCACCGCCACGGCGGTCGTGCACGACATAGCTTCCTTCCGCAAGCTCGAGCAGGGATTGCTCATGCTCAAGCTCCTGGTGCAAGGCGAGGCCGATATTCGCCGCAATCGAGTGGCCGGGCAACGTGACATCTTCAATAGCCTGAGGAAAGAGCTTGAGCGCGGCAAAGCCTCGCTATGAGATTCTATGGACGGAAACGGCACGCACAGACGTTGAAGAGATCGCCCGTTTCATTGGCCATGACAGCGT
>JBGTJO010000052.1:0-5038 GCA_041745135.1 Aestuariivirga sp.
CTCCGTTTCCTGCGCCCGCGTCAACGCAAACAGAGGCGCATCCGCCGCCGTCTCCACGAAATCCGCAACCGTCAACACGGAATCGGATTGCCGCATGCGGAACTTGAGCAGCCCGTCCCGCTCCACCGCGTCGATGGCGAAGGTCGCCAGCACGCCCTCCAGCGCATCGCGCGCCGACATGGGCCGGTCGATCAGAAATCCCGTCACCAACCCTTCAACTTCGCTCGCATCGACGCTCGTAAATCCATAATGCGCGCACACCGCTTCGATGAGCCGCCCTAGCGGCACGGCGCTCACGCGCGCGTTGAGCCAGTGCCCCCGCGCATAGTTGACGGCATCCGACCATAGATCCGCCCGCGCCGGAAAATATGGAAACGGCCGCGCATCCCAGGCCCAGAAGAGTATACGCGATGCCTTGACCATCGTTGTGCCGTACACGGAGGAAACCGGATTGTGGGCCGCCGCGGCGCTCCAATAGCCGTTCAGCGCCGTCACGTAACGGCCTTGGATGAAATCGTCGCGCTGTCCGTTGGAAAAATAGGGGACAAGGCTCTCCGCCGATTTCGCATCGACGAAGGCATTGGGCTGGTTCGTTCCCTTGTCGATGGCGGGCGCACCCGCTTCGGTGAACCAGAACGGCTTCGATTGCGGCATCCAGCCCGTGGGCGTCGCCGATTCAACGCCTCCCGGCCGGTCATGGTGCGGGTTGAGCCACCAGGATTTCAGATCCTTGTAACGGAACACCCACGGCTTGCCATAGGCGCCGTCGGTAATGGCGCTCCGCGTCTGGCTCTGCCGCGCGGCAGCGCTCGCATAATACCAGTCGTACCCCTCCCCGCCCGCGATGCCCGAGGCGAGATAGACCGGATCGTATATCGACCTCGCACCGCCAAGACGATCCGTATGCTGACGGCCGTCGCGCCAGTCGGTGAGCGGCATGTAATTGTCGATGCCGATGAAATCGACGTCGGCCGCAGACCACAGCGGATCGAGGTGGAAGAACACATCGCCCGTGCCGTCGGCGGGTTGATAGCCGAAATATTCCGACCAGTCCGCCCCATAGGAAACCTTTGTCGCCGGAAGCATCGCCTTCACATCGGCGGCGAGCGTCACCAGCGCCGCCACGCACGGGAAACTGTTGGCCGCTCCTCGCAGCGTGGTGAGCCCGCGCAATTCGCTGCCGATCAGAAACGCTTCGACGCCGCCCGCGTGCTGGCACAGCTTGGCATAGTGCAGCACCATGCGCCGGTAGCTCCACTCGTTAGGCCCGGAATACACAACCGCGCCATCCGAGATCGAAAAGTGCCCGGGCTGCGCCGTGCCGATGAAAGCCTGCACCTGCGTGGCGCAAGCCGCCGTCTTGTCAACGCTCCCAGGCTGTCCGGGTGCTGGATGGCAGGTGATGCGGCCCCGCCAGGGATAGGCGCCTTGCGCCGTTCCGCCATAAGGATCGGGCAAGCTGTTGCCCGCCGGCACATCCACCATGATGAACGGATTGAACACCACGGCGAGGCCCCGCGCCTTCAGATCGGCGATGGCGCGCAGCACCGACTTGTCCGTCGGCGTGCCGCCATAGGCCGGCTTGCCGCCGCTCAAGCTCACCAGATGCGCGCCCGCCCGATCCACTCCCGCCACCCGCCAGCTCTCGGGCTCGGTGTTCTTCTCAGGCACTTCAACGCCGGGCTTCAGCGTCGTCGAGCCGCAGCGGAGATCGTTGCCGAACCAGGCGACAACCAGCGAAGCCGCTTCAAGATTGCGGCAGGTCGCCGTCAGATCGTCGATGGAAACGTCCCAGTCGCTGCGGTTCTCGGAAGCATGCGCGTTCTCCGCCTCGGTCACGTCATTGCCGAGGAAACGCGTATGCACCTTCGTGTCGTAGCCAAATTCGGTCGAGCCTGGAATGATATTGACGGCCTTCACCTGCGTCTCGGCACCGCCCGCCGCTCGGATCACCTCGAAGGAAAGCTGCGGCATGCGGTTGCCGAATTTCCCAAGCGGCATATGCTCGAACACCACATAGGCAAGCCCGCGATAGCCAGGCACAGTTCCTACGCCCTGCTTCGCCACGATGAGACTATCCGGCTGCTGCGTTTCCGTGCCCGTATAGAGTCGCCACGTCAGCTTCGAGATATCGAAGTCCTTCCCATCCGCCCAGACGCGGCCAATACGGTCAATCTCGCCCTCGCAAAGCGCCACCGCGAAATTGGCAAAATATTTATACTCGGTCGTCTCCGTCGGCGGCGGCCCGCCCTTCGATGAACTCTTCTCGGTTGAGGTCTTCTTCTCCTCCTCGAAATTGGTGGCCCAGATCACATGGCCCGCCACCCGCATGCGCCCCCACAGCCTGGGGATGGGCGCACCTTCCGAGCTCGACATCACGCGCAGATCGTTGAGCCGCGGCCCCTCGATGCGCCGTCCCTTCGGCCCAAAAAGCTCCTGGTCGATCAAGCTCCCGGCAAAGGCGCCAACCGCGCGCCCAACCGCCCCGCCGATCGGCCCGCCAAAATAGGTGCCGACCGCCTGACCCACATATTGCAGAACGACGGTTGCCATATAGTTTCACTCTCAGCTTCCACTTTTCCGTCACCCCAGCGAAAGCTGGGGTCCCGCTTCTCGCCAAAGCGGGAGTCCGGCTTTCGCCGGAATGACGGGTTTTTTTTGCTACTCGCTATCTGTTCCTGGAAACCTAAACGCAAATGCCAAGTGCCGCCGCCACCAGTTCGACAGATAAATCTCCGTCACGCAGGCATTCTCCTGCGCATGCACCATATGCGTCTCACTCGTCGCAATCCCCGCATGCCGTGCGGGCAGATGCGCCCGCCAGCGAAACAGCAGCAAATCTCCGCCGCGAACGTCAGCACACGGAATTTCCTTCATATGCCGCCGCGCCGCCTCCGCCAGCGTCTCGCCTTCTCCCGCATCCGCGGAATAGGCCGGCGTCGCCTCCGGCTCGCACCCTGCAATCTCCCGCCACACACCGCGCACCAATCCAAGGCAATCCGTCCCCACCCCCTTAAGGCTCCCCTGATGCCGATAAGGCGTGCCCACCCACTCCCGCGCCACGCGTACAATGTCGGAGGGATGCGTCATTGGCCTCACATTAATTTACCGTCACCCCAGCGAAAGTGACGATTTTATCGTCATCCCGGCGAAAGCCGGGACCCATCTGTCAGCGTGAAGACTCTGAGACAATCCGTACCGTGTTTACTGTGGGTCCCGGCTTTCGCCGGGATGACGGATCACAAGACGCCCTATCTGCTCTTTCCATCATTCCCCGGATCGTCCTTCGTCGCGTAGGACAGCACGAAGTCATCGCCCGGGATGTGCGGAAAGCCGCGGTAGTTCACGACATTGTTGAACTTCGCAGCGCAGGTCGACAACTGCTTGTCGCAGCCCGCCCTTATCAAAAATCCATCCCCCGCCGCCACCGGATGAGCCGCCTCCTGCCACAGCTCGACCAAAACCTGCGTGCCGCTGCGCCGGTGGAACTTCACCTCGCCAACGCGCCCCGCATTGGCGCCACCCGTCCAGCTCAACGTCCCCCGCGCGAACCAGCCTTCCGCGTAGGTATCGAGCCCCGCAACAAACAGCCGCCGGTTCTCCTCCACGCTCAGGACGCTGCCCGCGCTCCGCAACGCCGCCGTCTCCAGATTAACCCCGCAACGCGCATCCCCCAAAACCGCGTCGCAGCCGAATTGAAACACGCGGCCCCTCGTTTGGTTGAGCAGATGCGCAAGCCCCCTCACCTCGGCCGTGAAGCCAACCCCGCCATGGGTCACTTCACCCAGATGCCCCTTGCGCAGCAGAATGCGCTGGCTCGCGTCCTGCCAGTTGACGCGCCAGACCTCAACGGTCGCCCCGTCGAAATCGCCGCGCTTCAGCCTCGCCTCGCTCAGGCGTTCGGAACTGAGCGCGCCCGAGGCATCGAGATTGTCGATAGAGAAGCCCAGCGATGATTCAATCTCGCTCGCCGTGAATCCGGCTTGCGCCTCATAGGTGACACCATCAACAACAAGATCGCGGTCATGGTCCGTGAAGCCCATCACATCGCCGCCCACCGTCGCGATCTTCCAGCAATGGCACAGCGTCGTCGCACCACTGTCCAGATGCGCGCGAAGCCCCGCGGGAAGCGTCCTCATGTCCGGATCTCCGCCACGGGAATATCGGGAATCTCACCCGCATCGAAATGCGCGAGATTGATCTTCAACTGATCGGTGTCGAAACGCGCCGGCACATCGAACTCAAATCCCGCCGTGACAACAGCACCAGCCGCCGGCGGCGTTTGCAGCGTCACGATCCCCGTCAAGGCATTGAGCGTGAAATTCACCGTCGCCACGCCGTTGACGGCGACGAGCACGCTTCCCGACACCGGCTTCGAAATCGTCCGCACATAATCGCGCAGTCCCGTGCCATAGCGCTTGACCAACTGAAACGCCGCTGTCGCGCCATTCCCCGTGCCGATATTCTGATCCGCCGCCGCAGGCGCGTTCTGTGGCGGACAGGATTTGAAATCCGTATGATCCTTCCAGCGAAACCCGTGCAGCCTTCCGCGCCGCTCCTCGAAAAACCGCAGCACCGTGTGGATGTCGTTCAGCGATTTTACGCCAAAGCCCGCATTGTAGCGCCGGCGGGAATCCGCCCAGCGGCTATTGCGCTCCTCATTACCCGAGCCCGTCACCACAATTTCGGTACGCCGCTCCGGCCCGCCGGTAGCGCCGCGTGAAATCGCCGTAGGAAAACGGATGTCGTCAAAGGCCATGGCTCGATTTCTCTGCTACTTTTTCTTTGTCGCCCCAGCGCATTATTTTTCCGTCACCCCAGCGAAAGCTGGGGCCCCGCTTGGACAAAGCGGGATTCCGGCTTCCGGAATGACGAATTAAAGAGGATAGCTCAGATATTCCTCTGCCCGCGCGCCACCGCTTTCGCCAGCATGGCGGAGACCAGCGACTGCGAGCGTTGAAAGCCCTGCACATCGGGCGTGTTGATGGTGACGTTCACCGTCACCCCCTTGCCGCCGCCGCGCACGCCAAGCTTGCCG
>JBGTJO010000053.1:0-8457 GCA_041745135.1 Aestuariivirga sp.
CTGGCAACTGATCGAAGCCGGCATGAAGGCCGAAGACCTCGTGGTGTTCAAATACGAAGACCAGGGTGTCGCCACGCTGGAAGACGGCCTCTATGTGCTCGAGGAGAAGCTGAAGGATCCGGCCTTCGTCACCACCATGGCCAAATTCGTCAAGGCCTCCATGAAGGGCTGGGAAAACGCCCGCGCCAACCCTGAAGAAGCGGTGAAGATCGTCCTCGAAAACGACACCACGGGCTCCCAGACCGAGCAGCACCAGACCACCATGATGCAGGAGATCAACGCGCTCACCGAAGGCTCCGACGGCACCCTCGACACCGCCGCCGCCGAGCGCACGGTCGAAACGCTCATGAAGGGCGGCTCCGATCCCGTCATCACCAAGAAACCGGAGGGCGCTTGGACAAGCGCTGTGACGGAGGCTGCAAAAGCGATGTAGTTATTTCTGTCATCGCCGGATTTATTCCGGCGACCCATAGTGCAACAACTCAACGCGGGAGAATTTGGCACGATGGGTCCCCGGGACAAGCCCGGGGATGACAATCGAATGAAAGGAATTTCCAATGCCCACCCTCATTCGCGGCGGCACCGTCGTCAATCATGATCATTCAATCCGCGCAGATGTGCTGATCGACAATGGCAAGATCGTCGCCATCGGCGACAAGCTTTCCGCCACGGATACGATCGACGCCGGCGGCTGCTACGTGATGCCGGGCGGCATCGATCCGCACACGCATATGGACATGCCCTTCATGGGGACCGTCACCGCGGATGATTTCGAATGGGGCACCAAGGCAGCCCTCTCGGGCGGCACCACGATGACGGTCGATTTTTGCCTGCCCTCTCCCGGCGAATCCATGCTCAAGGCCTATCAGGCCTGGCGCCACAAGTCGGAAAAGGCCTGCGCCGATTATTCCTTCCACATGGCGGTCACCTCCTGGAGCCCGCAGGTCCACGATGAAATGGAAACCGTGGTCAAGACTTACGGCATCAACACTTTCAAGCATTTCATGGCCTACAAGGGCGCCCTCATGGTCAATGACGATGAGATGTATAATTCCTTCAAGCGCTGTGCCGAGCTCGGCGCCCTGCCGCTCGTCCATGCGGAGAACGGCGACGTGGTGGCGCGTCTGCAGCAGGATTTGCTGGCCCGCGGTGTCACCGGCCCCGAGGGCCATTCCTATTCAAGGCCGCCGGAAGTCGAGGGCGAGGCCGCCAACCGCGCCATCATGATCGCCGATATGGCCGGAGTGCCGCTCTACATCGTGCATACGAGCTGCGAGCAAACCCACGACGCAATCCGCCGCGCCAAGATGGCCGGCCAGCGCGTCTATGGCGAGCCGCTGGTGCAATATCTCGTGCTCGACGACGGCGAATACCAGAACAAGGATTGGGACCACGCGGCGCGGCGCGTCATGTCGCCGCCCTTCCGCAACAAGAAGCATCAGGACAGCCTGTGGGCCGGTTTGCAGTCAGGCTCGCTTTCGGTGGTGGCCACCGATCACTGCGCCTTCACCACCAAGCAGAAACGCACCGGCGTCAAGGATTTCACGATGATCCCCAACGGCACCGGCGGGCTTGAGGACCGTATGCCGGTGTTGTGGAGTGCCGGCGTCAACACGGGGCGGCTCACCAGGGAAGAGTTCGTCGCCGTAACCTCCGCCAACATCGCGCGCATCCTCAACATCTATCCAAGAAAGGGTACCGTGGCCGTGGGAAGCGACGCCGACATCGTCATCTGGGACCCGAAAGCCACCAAGAAGATCACGGCAGAGAACCAGGTGAGCCGCATCGACTACAACGTCTTCGAAGGCTACGAATGCAAGGGCGCCCCCAAGACGGTCATCTCCCGCGGCCGCATCGCCTGGGAGCAGGGCGAAATGCGCGCCAAACCCGGCGATGGCGATTTCGTAGCCAGGCAGCCCAACGCCCCGGTGCATCAGGCCAACGCGATCTGGAAAGGATTAAACCAGCCGCAGGGAGTTAAGCGCCTTGATGTAACACCCTAAACTCTACTTATGGAGATTGAAAAAAATCTAATTCGCGCGACTCCACTGGCGCGCTATGAACTGGGGGTAATCGCAGTCACGACGGTAGTATGTGCCCTATGTGCCACCGCGTTTATTTAAGCCGTGTAGTTGAAATAGCGCCCCTCACCATAGTCGTACATCTGAACGCTGGCCCCCCCTTACATTCCCGTTAAAATGGCTTCCACTTTCATGATCATAGCCGCTAAAATTATTTCCACTTACGCTTAGCTGGATGTGACTTTCCTAACCCATGATGATAGAGGTTGGACCCACTTCCACTAACGTGGGCACCGGCATCATGATCGTAGCCGCCCGGCCCGCTTCCGGTGAACGCAGTATGGCGACCACGATCATAGCTATAAACATGAGAGCTGGGCTTACCGTCGCTCTGAGCTACAACCGCATGTGCAATCGCGCGCCGAATTTCTTCTTTCATAGCCATCACCTGCGCAAAAATATGCGAATCAAATGAGTGCGCTGCCTTTATCGTTCAAGCGACCGCTCGTAAATCCATTTTGGCAGGGTCTTGACGATCTCATCCGCCATGGTATGAATATGTCATACTAGTTTTCAGTTCGGTTTCCAATGACCAGGGTCGAAAAACTTACAATCAGTGTTCCTGCAGAACACGCGGCATTTATCCATGCCAAGGTTTCGACTGGGGCCTATGCCTCTGCTAGCGAAGTCATCCGCGCGGGTTTGCGGGCGTTGCAGGAGCGCGATGAGGCTGTGGAGCGATGGCTTCGTGAGGAGGTTGCTCCGGTATATGATCGGATGAAGGCCAATCCTGAACGCGGCATTCCTGCGAAAAAGGCCTTTACCGAAGTTCGTACGCTCCATGCCAGGCGGGTGAAGGCGAAGGCGTGAGGCAACGGCAGGTCGTTTTTTCGCCCGAAGCGCGGGACGATTTATTGCAACTCTACGACTGGATCGCTTCCAAGACTAATCCAGCTCTCGCGATATCTTACATAGAACGCATTGAAGCCTTCTGCCTTGGACTTGATCTCGCGTCTCAACGCGGGCAGCTTCGCGACGATATTCGCCCAGGCTTGCGGATTGTGGGCTTCGAGCGGCGGATCACCATCGCCTTTTCCGTTGACAACGGACGGATTACAATCCACCGACTTTTTTATGGCGGGCAGAATTGGGAAGAAAAAATTCGATGACAGCCGATGTGCGCAAATTGTCGCTCTCCGAACGGCTCAAGCCAATACAAGATCGACTCAAGAGCTATCCGTCAACCGGCTTGAAGGCCGACAAGGCGTTCTTTGATTGGCTGTGCGGCGAAAGCGACGAGGAGCTTGCCGAATTGGAGAAGAAAATGGCAGCGAAAACCAATCTCACCATCAACCCGCAGCGGCTATGGGATTCTCTCATGGAAACCGCGCGGTTCGGCGCGACGCCGAAGGGCGGCATCAGACGGCTCACCGTTTCCGATGAGGATAAAAAGGTCCGCGACTGGTTCAAGGCGCAATGCGAGGCGCTGGGCTGCAAGGTTGTGGTCGACGCTTGCGGCAATATGTTTGCAACGCGGCCTGGAAAACGCAGCGACCTTAAGCCCATCGCTATGGGCTCCCATCTCGACACCCAGCCAACCGGTGGCAAGTTCGACGGCGTGCTCGGCGTCCTGGGGGCGCTCGAGGCCATGCGCACGCTCAAGGATATGGGTTATGAGACCAACGCGCCCATCATGGTCGTCAACTGGACCAATGAGGAGGGTGCGCGCTTTGCTCCGGCCATGCTCTGCTCGGGCGTCTATGCGGGAGTGTTCACGCCGGACTATGCCTATGCGCGGGAGGACCGCGACGGCGTCAAGTTCGGCGATGAGCTGAAGCGCATCGGCTATCTCGGTTCCGAGCCCGTGGACGCGCGCCGCTTCCAGGTGATGTTCGAGCTTCATATCGAACAGGGGCCGATCCTCGAAGCGGAAGGGAAAATGATCGGCGTCGTAACCGGCGTGCAGGGCATGCGCTGGTATGACGTGACGGTGAGGGGCCAGGAAGCCCACACGGGTGCGACACCCATGGAGCGGCGCCAGAATGCCCTTCTCGGTGCTGCGCGAATGATCGAAGCCGTCCATCAGATCGGCATGAAGCATCTTCCGGGCGTCGCTTCGGTCGGCCTTCTCGAGAACCGGCCCAACAGCCGCAATGTGGTTCCGGGCGAAGCGTTCTTCACCGTCGATCTCCGCCATCCGGAAGAGACTGTGCTCGATCAAATGGAACAGGACTATCAATCGGCTCTGCCTAAAATCGCCGCGGAGCTCAAGCTCGAACTCGATGAAAAGCGCATCTGGAAATCTCCCGCCGTGGTGTTCGCTCCGGAACTAATCGAGTGCGTGCGCAAGGGCGCCCAGCAAGCGGGGTTCACCACCCGCGAAATGGCGAGCGGTGCGGGGCACGACGCCGCCTATATCGCGCGCGTCGCTCCAACCACGATGATCTTCGTTCCCTGCCTCAACGGCGTCTCACACAATGAAGTGGAGTCGACGACGCTCGAAGAATGCGGCGCGGGCTCCCAGGTGCTGCTCAATGCGGTTCTCGAATACGACCGGAAATTCGCATGAGAAACGATATGGCGGCACGCGCCCGCGAGATCGCACTTGCCATCACATCATGGCCATCGGTTACGGGTTCCGCTGAGGAGGCGGTGTTCGCGAACAAGCTTGCGGCGTTTCTTTCCAGCTTCAATTTCGATCGCGTCTGGACTGAAGCCATCGCCCATGATCCGGCGGGACGCAGCAATGTCTTCGCGATAAAGCGCGGCAAGAAGCCAGCGGTCATCGTCCTCACCGGCCATTTCGACGTGGTGCCCATCGAGGATTATGGCGCGCAGAAGCCACTTGCCTTCGAAGCGGAAAAGCTCCTGCCGGAACTCATCGCGCGATTAAAGCGGAGCGGCGAAAATCCCCTGGCGCTCGCCGATTTTGAAAGCGGCGATTTCCTCCCCGGCCGCGGCTTGCTCGATATGAAGGCGGGCCTCGCCGCCGGGCTTGCGGCCATGGAGAGCTACCGGGGCGATGGCACGCTGCTGTTCATCGGCGTTTCCGACGAGGAGGACCGTTCCGCGGGTGCCCGCGCCGCCGTGCCGCACATCGCCAAAATCGCAGCGGAGCAAAAGCTTGACATCGAGCTTATCATCAACCTCGACGCCATCTCGGACCAGGGCGATGGCGCCAAGGGCCGCGTGGTGGCGCTAGGTTCCGCCGGCAAGCAATTGCTGACCGCCTTCGTCATCGGCAAGGAGGCGCACGCCTGTTACCCGCGCGATGGCGCCAATGCTGCCTACCTGGCGGCGGAGCTTCTGACCGAGTTCGAGCTCGCTCCTGAACTGGGAGAGAGAAGCGGCGATGAGTTCGCGGCACCGCCAACCGCGCTCGCGGCAAAAGACCTAAAGCAGGGTTACAACGTAACCACGCCGGCGCAGGCTTGGGTTTACTGGAACACGCTCCAGCACCGCCGCCCGGCGCGAGAGGTATTCGACATCGGCCTGGTACTGGCGCGCCGGGCGATGGCGCGCGCCGCCAAAAAAGTGAAACGTGAAATCCCGGTGATGGCTTATGCGGATCTCGCCGAAAAAATCCCGAAATCGGATATCGCTGCGAAGGCCGCGGACATCGCAGCACTCTCCCATCTCGATTTGCCGGAGCGTGCTAAACTGATGACCGCCTATATATGGGAGAAGTCCGGACTCTCCGGCCCCGCCGTGATCATGGGATTTGGTTCGATTCCCTATCCCGCGGTTGCGTTGAACGACGGCGAACTCGAAAGCACCGTCATGACGGCGGCGGCAACGCACGGGCTTTCATCGCTGCGCTATTTCCCCGGCATTTCCGACATGAGTTTCCTGGGCGAAGCGGCGGGCGATCTCAACGCAGCGATCGGCAACACGCCGATCTGGGGTTCGAGCTTCGTGATGCCCGATCCCGCCGGCTACCCTTGCATCAATATCGGCCCGTGGGGACGGGACTATCACCACTGGCTGGAGCGCCTCCATGCGCCCTACGCATTCGAGACGCTGCCCCGCGTGCTGCTTTCCGTAATCGAAGCGGTGTTCAAGAGAAATTAGAACAGGAGACCACATGACCATCAAGCGTATCGGCGCGGGCAAGCGCATGAGCGACGCCGTGATCCACGGCGGCAAAATCTATCTCTCGGGCTTTGTCGCCGAGAAGGCGGCCGGAAAATCCGTGAAGGAGCAGACAATCGACATCCTTGAACAGATCGATGCAACCCTCAAGCAGGCCGGAAGCGACAAATCCAAAGTCCTCAAGGCCAACATCTGGCTCACCGATATCAAGACCTGGGCCGAGATGAACGAAGCCTGGGACGCCTGGGTCTCCCCCGGCCAGGCGCCAGCGCGCGCAACTGTCGAAGCGAAGCTCGCCGCGCCGGAGTTCGACGTCGAGATCATGGTCGAGGCCGTGATCTAGATTTTGGAGGCGCAAAACTCGACTCCGCTCCAACCGTCATTCCAGCGAAAGCTGGAATCCCGTTTTGATTGGCAATCTCGAGTCACAGCAGCTGGATTCCAGCTTTCGCTGGAATGACGGCAATGGGCTAGAGATATTCTTTTAAGCGCCGCGCCACATTACCGCCGCAGATTCCTTGTGGTTGCGTGAAACAGCAAGGGGATCGTATGCAATCGAGAAAATTGCCGGTAGGCCTGTTCACGGGAATGCTGTTGATTTGCGGCGCTGATTTTTCCGAAGCCAAAACGCTCAATGGCTATGCCTCCTACTACAAACACGGCACGCGTACTGCCAGCGGCGAGAAGTTCAAGCCCATGGGCCTCACCGCCGCCCACCGCACACTTCCCTTCGGCACGAAGGTCCGCGTCACCAATATGAAAACGGGTAAATCCGTTGTTGTACGGATCAATGACCGAGGCCCCTTCATCAAGGGCAGGGTCATCGATCTCAGCCTCGGCGCGGCCAAGGTCGTCGGCCTCAATCGCTTGGGCGTCGCCAAGGTCAAGGCCGTCGTTCTCGATTAGCGGCTAGGCCGCACGCAGGCGCTCGATCTCGCTCATGACGCTCAGCATCTCCGCGGCGATGACGCCGATCTTGCCGCCTGCGTCGAATGCCTCTCCCGCGCGCGCCGCGTGTTCGAGAGCGTGGCAGGCGGCGGTGGCACGCCTGGCGCCAATATTGGCGCACATGGATTTGAGCGCGTGGGCCGCGTCCGCCATGCCCGCGAGATCGGAAGAATGCCGCAGGCTCTCGACCCTGTCGACCGCCTGCGGCACGCGGCTGGCGAAGAGATCGAGAACGCGGCGGAACAGCGCGTCATTGCCGCCGATCGAGCGAAGCTCGTCGATCACCGTAAAGTCGAGCACCGGCGGCGCATCGCCGGGCACAATTGCTTCAACCGCCGGAGAAGCGAGCGGCCGATTCGAGAACTGGCCGTCAAGGCATGCGACGATTGCGGCCACCGTGAAGGGCTTGGTCAGATAGGCATCCATGCCGGCCTCGCGCCAGCTTTCGCTGGAGGCTCCGGCGACGTTTGCGGTAAGCGCCACGATCGGCGTGCGCCCGCCAGCGATCGCCAGTTTTTCATGGGCGCGAATTTCGCGCGTCGCGGCAAAACCATCCATCTCCGGCATGCTGCAATCCATGAAGATGAGATCGGGCTTGCGCAGCCGCCAGGCTTCCACGGCCTCGATGCCGTTGACGGCGGTTTCAGCAGTGACATCGAGCTGGCGCAGAACTTCCATGACGACCTCGCGGTTCACCGCATTGTCGTCAGCCACGATCACCCGGCGCCCGGGGAAGGTTCGCGCCTGCGCCTGGCCTTGCGTCTTGCGGCCAAGCAGGCTGCGGCCGCGTAAGCTGCCTGTGGCCAGCCGTTCCAGCATTTCTACAATATCGCCATGGCGAAGCGGCAAGGCCATGAGGTCATCCGCCGTGCCCGCCGCCACCGCCGCATCGCCCCGCGAGTCGCCAAGGCCCGCAATGCAGATGATTCTGGGCCGCCTCTCGCCTGCAAAGGAAAAATCCTGCAGCCGCGACGTGGCGGCGAAAATCACGTCGAAATCGTCGCGCGCCCCGGTGATGACTTCAACCTTGTAGCCCGCCGCCAGCAATTGCGTGCCGAGTGCCGATTGTGTTGCCAGGCCATCGACAGCCATCGCAGCCCTGGCCTGGCCAAACGGAGCGGGCCATGGCCTGGCCGCTTCAACCACGGTGACAGGAATGACCACCGTGAAACTCGATCCCTTGCCCGGTTCGCTCCGCACCGAAACCGCACCACCCATGGCTGCGGACAAGCGTTTGCAGATGGCGAGGCCCAAGCCGGTGCCGCCGAATTTCCGCGTCGTCGAATGGTCCGCCTGGGAGAAAGCCTCGAACAATTGATCAAGCTTGTTCCGCGGAATGCCGATGCCGCTGTCGGTCACGGTGAAGGAGAGCCGCCCGCCCTCATATTGCAGCGTA
>JBGTJO010000054.1:0-26470 GCA_041745135.1 Aestuariivirga sp.
GGTCGGCGGCTCGACCACCCATTGGGCGGGCGCCTCGCTCCGCTTCCAGCCCCATGAGTGGAAAGCGCTCACCACCTATGGCGCGGTGCAAGGCGCCAATCTCATCGATTGGCCGATCGGCCATGAGGAGATGGCCCCCTACTACGACAAGGCCGAAAACAAGATGGGAACGACGGGCACCAATGGCATCCCGCGCCTGCCCGGCAACAACAATTACAAGGTGCTGGAAGCGGGTGCGAAGAAGCTCGGCTACAAGGAGGTCCACACCGGCAACATGTCGATCAATTCGGAAGCGCGCGACGGGCGGGGCGCGTGCCAGCAGATCGGCTTCTGCTTCCAGGGCTGCAAGTCGGGAGCGAAATGGTCAACGCTTGTCGCGGAAATTCCCAAGGGCGAAGCCACCGGCAATCTCGAAGTGCGCGCCAACAGCCAGGTGCTGAAGATCGAGCATGATGATTCCGGCAAGGTGACCGGCGTTGTCTATGCCGACAAGGACGGCAACCAGCACATGCAGAAGGCGCGCGTCGTGTGCGTCGCCGGCAACACCATCGAAAGCCCGCGCCTGCTGCTCAATTCAGCGTCGTCGAAATTTCCCGACGGACTTGCCAATTCATCGGGGCAAGTCGGCAAGAACTACATGCGGCACATGACGGGATCGGTTTATGCAACCTTCGAGAAACCGGTTTACATGTATCGCGGCACCACCATGGCCGGCATCGTGCAGGATGAAGCGCACAATGATCCTTCACGTGGATTCGTTGGCGGTTATGAGATGGAGACGTTGGCGTTGGGGCTGCCGTTCATGGCGGCCTTCCTTGATCCGGGCGCCTGGGGCCGCGATTTCTCAGCGTCGCTCGACGCCTATGCCAATATGGCGGGCATGTGGCTCGTCGGCGAAGACATGCCGCAGGAATCAAATCGCGTGAGCCTGCATGCAACGGAGAAGGATCAATACGGCCTGCCAGTGCCAAACGTGCATTTCGACGATCACCCCAACGACGTCGCCATGCGCGAGCATGCTTTCAAGCAGGGATCGGCCATCTATGACGCGGTGGGCGCGTTGAAGACCATCCGCACGCCGCCCTACCCCTCAACCCACAATCTCGGCACCAACCGGATGAGCGAGAAGGCAAGCGAGGGTGTCGTCAACAAGCATGGACAGACGCACGACATCACCAATCTGTTCATTTCCGACGGCAGCCAGTTCACCACCGGTGCCGCCGAGAATCCAACGCTCACCATCGTGGCGCTTGCCATCCGCCAAGCCGACTATATCGCCGGGGAGATGGGCAAGAACAATATCTGAGACGATGCGCAAGGCTGCCCGGCATGAACCGGGCGGCCTTTACTTATAGCGCCGGCCCCTTGCGCCGCGTTGCGTCAGTTCGGCAATCGGGTCCACATCGTAAGGCAGGCTCTGGCCGTGGTGCAGATCGGCGCGCGTCAAGCCGATGTCCGACAGCATGTAATCGTCGAACTGCTCCAGCTTGCGGAGATAGCGGCGGGACAACCAATTGCTGATGATGCGCTGAAGCACGGGAAAGACGAATGCCCTGTCCCGGAAAGCGGCCTCGTTGAGGATGTAGTCGCGCATGGCGTCACCTAAGAATTGTCCCTATTGTCTCGATTCATTCTGCTTGAATGTCTCTAAGAAAAGATATACTATATGAGGACAATCTCAATCAATGGAAATCTTGTCACCATGACAAATTGGCTTCCCCAGCTCGCCCCCAACCGCCCCCGCTATGCGGCCATCGCCGAAGCGATGCGCTCTGATTTGCTTGCCGGGGTGCTTAAACCCGGTGATCAGCTGCCCACCCATCGCGATCTCGCTTACCGTTTGGGCGTCACCACAGGCACCGTGACGCGGGCTTATGCGGAAGCGGAGAAGCTTGGGCTGTTGGTTGGCGAGGTCGGGCGCGGAAGTTTTCTTCGCGCGCCCGGCGCGCAGGCCAATCCCTATCAAGCCGCCATGCAAGGCGATGAAAAAGTCATCGACCTGTCCCATGCCTCGCCCCCCCAAGTGCAGGACCGGCACTATCTCGATCAGGGCCTCCGCCATGTCATGGCATCGCCCTCCCGCAGCGACCTCCTCGATTATACCCCGCCCGAAGGTCATCCCCTGCACCGCGCCATGGGGGTCACATGGCTGAAGCGCAGCGGCATCACCGTGCCCGAGCAACAGCTGGTCGTGACGTCCGGCGCCCATGCGGCGCTGATTTCCTGCCTCGCCGCCGTAACCCAGCATGGCGACCGGTTGTTCGCCGAAGGCCTCAATTATCCAACCCTCAAGCCCATTGCCCGGCATCTGGGTCTCACGCTGGTGCCGATCGAAATGGATGAGGGCGGGCTGGTGCCGGAAGCCCTCGACCGCGCCGCACGCGCCGGTGAAGCGCGCATTCTCTATCTCGTGCCGACATTGCAGAACCCGACAACCAGCACGCTCTCGCTGGAGCGGCGCAACGCCATTGTCGATATCGCGCGCCGCTATGGTCTTACCATCATCGAGGACGACATCTTCCGGTTACTTGATCCCAGGCTTCAACCGCCCACCCTGCTCACTCTCGCCCCGGAGCGGACCTATCACGTGACGAGTATCTCGAAGACGCTGGCTCCCGGCCTTCGCGTTGGCTTCGTGGCAACGCCTGCAGGAAAGACGGACATGCTGATGCGTCACCAAACCGTGGCGAGCGGGCGAGCGGTCGGCCTTGCGGCGGAAGTTGCTCGCTGCTGGATCGAGGGCGAGGCCGCCGGCAAAATCCTCTCCGCCATCATTGCCGAAAATGGAGTGCGCCGCGCCATGGCGCTCGACATCTTCAAGGAGCGGACGATCCGATGCCAGCCCGGCGCTCCCTATCTCTGGCTTAAACTGCCTGAACATTGGCGCCCGGGGGATTTCACCCGCGCCGCCCAGGACCGGGGGGTTCGCGTGAATTCAGGAACGACTTTCGCCATCGATCGGCGATCCGACGACCAGGGCGTTCGCGCCTGCTTTGGCGGCAGTGTCAGCCGGGACGGTTTGCGCCGGGCGCTGGTGACGCTCGATGCGTTGCTTGATGAAATGCCCGATAACGAACTCCATAGTGTCGCCTGATGCGCTGCTGCGTCACTTGGTTTCAACCAATCGATAGCCGCAGTCCAGTTCCTCAAGATTGAGCAAACTGGAGTAACGCTGCTCCCATATGCCGCTCTTCAAATCTGCCGCAAGCTTTCTCAGCCCTTCAGAAGCATCGCCCAATGCCCAGAAGGACGACATGGCCGCGCGGACTTTCTCATCAAGGTAGGCTGCGGGACGCTGCCAATAGCCAGCCAGGAAACCGTCCGTGCAGTCGTGCGGAATTGGCACGGCCGAAACTTCGACGGAACCAAGCCATTTCCCATAGTTTGCCATTTGGGGCATTTGCCCCTCATCCAAAGTCACAAGCGCTGGAAAATAATCTGCCAGCCAGAACCCACGGAACGACGGGTCATATGTCAGAAAGACCATCTTGTCCCGCGTAACGCGGCGCATCTCCATGACGCCCCTTCCCTGATCAGACCAGTGGTGAATGGTGAGAACGGCCATTGATGCAGCGAAAGATTTGTCATCAAAGGGCAGGTCTTCCGCGCTGCCCTGAATGACAGTGGCATTTGCAGCAGGGCGCTGCTGTATCATTTCAGCCGAGGGTTCTATGGCCGTGATCCGCCTGCCGGCGGGCTCGTATGAGCCTGTCCCCGCCCCGACATTCAAAACGGTTTGGGCCTCTCCCAGAGCTGTTTCAATTCTCCGAGCTATTCTGGGGTCGGGCTGACGCAGGTTTGCGTAGTTCAAACCGATTGTATCGTACAAAGCATTCATAACGCTACGTATCATTTGGCTGAGTAGGTCATCGCTTCGATCTTGTGTCCATCTGGGTCGCGGATGAACGCGCCATAATAGTTTGCGTCGTATTCCGGGCGCAGCCCTGGGTCGCCGTCCCCACTACCACCGCGGCTGAGCGCGGCTGCGTAGAATCGATCGACCATCGCGCGATCCTCCGCAGCGAAAGCGATGTGGGTCTCGTTGCCGACGGTTGCGGGCTTGCCGTCGATCGGCACCTGAACGCTGAAATGAAACGTGCCGCCCCCGTAGCCCAGTCCACTCTCATCCGCAGCCATAGGGTGGATGCCAACGATGGGCAATACGGCGTCATAAAAACGCCTGGAGCGCTCAACATCATTGGTGCCAACCGACACATGGTGGATCATCGCTTTTTCTCCTGCTCGGGCCAAGTTAATCGACGGCGTCTTTGAACGCTTTGGACGCGCGCCAATCAAGTGCGAGTTTCAAACCCGAGGCTCATGGTCTGGAGTGATGCTGAAATTTACCATCGAGGACAAATACGGCTCTTGACGTTGCCTGTGGTGCGGCTTATGTCCAGCGCCAGCTGTTAGCACTCCAATCTATTGAGTGCCAGCAGGTGCCGGTTCTCCGGCCCAACCTCTAAAATAGAGTTATAACAAGGAGCTAGCGCATGAAATTCCGTCCTCTGCACGACCGCGTGGTTGTGAAACGGGTCGAAGAAGACACCAAGACCAAGGGTGGTATCATTATTCCGGACACCGCCCAGGAGAAGCCCATGCAGGGCGAAATCATCGCCGTGGGACCCGGCGGCCGCGATGAAGCGGGCAAGCTGACCCCCATCGATGTGAAAGCCGGCGATATCGTGCTGTTCGGCAAATGGTCGGGCACCGAAGTCAAGATCGACGGCACAGATTACCTGATCATGAAAGAGAGCGACATCATGGGCGTTCTCGAAGGGAAGTCTGCCACCACCCGAAAAGCCGCCTGAATTAAATCAACCAGATAAAGGAGTAGCATAATGGCTGCTAAGGAAGTCCGCTTCGGCGGTGAAGCGCGCGAGCGCATGTTGCGCGGCGTCGATATTCTCGCCAACGCGGTGAAAGTCACACTCGGCCCCAAGGGCCGCAACGTCGTCATCGACAAGAGCTTCGGCGCCCCCCGCACCACCAAGGACGGTGTGACGGTCGCCAAGGAAATTGAGCTCGACGACAAGTTCGAAAACATGGGCGCCCAGATGGTGCGCGAAGTCGCGTCGAAGACCAACGACGTGGCTGGCGACGGCACCACCACCGCTTGCGTTCTCGCCCAGGCGATCGTGCGCGAAGGTGCGAAGGCGGTTGCCGCCGGCATGAATCCGATGGATCTCCGCCGCGGCATCGATCTTGCCGTTCAGACGGCGGTCGAGGACGTGAAGAAGCGTTCCAAGAAAGTGAAGTCCTCGGAAGAAATCGGCCAGGTCGGCACGATTTCGGCCAATGGCGAAAAGGAAATCGGTGACATGATCGCCGAGGCCATGCAGAAGGTCGGCAATGAAGGCGTGATCACGGTCGAGGAAGCCAAGACCGCCGAGACCGAGCTTGAAGTCGTCGAAGGCATGCAGTTCGACCGCGGCTATCTCTCGCCCTACTTCATCACCAACGCGGATAAGATGGTGGCGGAGCTTGAGGATGTTTACATTCTCCTGCACGAGAAGAAGCTCTCGAACCTCCAGGCCATGCTGCCGATCCTCGAAGCCGTGGTGCAGTCGGCCCGTCCGCTGCTCATCGTCGCTGAAGACATCGAAGGCGAAGCGCTGGCGACACTCGTCGTCAACAAGCTGCGCGGCGGCCTCAAGGTTGCCGCCGTCAAGGCTCCGGGCTTCGGCGATCGCCGCAAGGCCATGCTGGAGGACATCGCCGTCCTCTCGGGCGGCCAGGTGATCTCGGAAGATCTCGGCATCAAGCTTGAGAACGTGACGCTCGACATGCTCGGCCGTTGCAAGCGGGTGCGCGTCGAGAAAGAAAACACCACGATCATCGACGGCGCCGGCAAGAAGCCCGACATCCAGGGCCGCGTGGCGCAAATCAAGGCGCAGATCGAGGACACGACTTCTGACTACGACAAGGAGAAGCTGCAGGAGCGTCTCGCCAAGCTGGCGGGTGGCGTTGCGGTGATCAAGGTCGGAGGCTCGACGGAAGTCGAAGTCAAGGAGCGCAAAGACCGCGTCGACGACGCGCTCAATGCGACCCGCGCTGCGGTCGAAGAAGGCGTAGTACCAGGCGGCGGTGTCGCCCTGCTCCGCGCCAAGAAGGCGGTCGATGCATTGACCTCCACCAATCCCGACATCCAGGCCGGCATCAAGATCATCTCCAAGGCGCTCGAATCGCCAATCCGCCAGATCGTCGAGAACTCAGGCGTCGAAGGTTCGATCGTGGTCGGCAAGGTTCTGGAGAAGTCCGGCAATTACGGCTTCAACGCCCAGACCGAGGAATATGTCGACATGATCGCGGCCGGCATCATCGATCCGACCAAGGTCGTTCGCGTGGCGCTCCAGGACGCGGCTTCCGTCGCCTCGATCCTGATCACCACCGAAGCCATGATCGCGGAAAAGCCCAAGGACAAGCCAGCGGGCGGCGGCATGCCCGGCGGCGGCATGGGCGGCGGCATGGGCGGCATGGATTTCTAATCCAGCGACCTTTGCTCGAAACACGAACCCCGGTGGAAACACCGGGGTTTTTTGTTGAGTACAGCCTGTTGCCGATTCGCCATTCCTTCTCCATCCGTCATTCCAGCGAAAGCTGGAATCCAGCTTTTTACGTCCAAGCGAATGTCTGATGGTTGAAGCGGGATTCCAGCTTTCGCTGGAATGACGTGACAGAGATATCCTCCGCTCTATCAAGCTATATATCAGACAGTTGGTCGCCTTTGCCGATACAGTTAGGAACTTGCCATGAGCAAGCTTGAATATTCGATGTAGTCGAGCCCCTGCCCTCCGAGGAGGGCGGGGATTTTGTGCCACAGTTCCTGATCTCCCTGGTTGCATGAGTGATGGCGAGACACCGGAGGAGGCTTTGATCAATGTTCAGGACGCCCTCGCGGCGTGGATCGAGGCAGCTCACGACATGGGGCACGCTGTACCGCCGCCCTCGCGCAAGTTCGCGCTGACTGGATAGTCGCCAATCATGACTGCTGTGTTTTTCGAATTCCGTGATTAATCTATCGTCTACGGGAGAGGCGCTTCATCTCGCGCAGAGGTGAAAAGGTGTGAGCAGACTTTGGCCGGCCTCTCGCCCATATAGGGGCGATGACACCGTTTACCGATCGGGTGGGACGTTTCTCATGGCTCAAGACCCTGACACTGGCAGGGCTTACGGCGCCCGCCATCTATCTGGCCTATCGCTACTGGACACTTGACCTCGGCCCCCTCCCCGTCAAGGAAGCCCTGCTGGTCTGCGGGTTGTGGACGGTGCGGTTCGTGGTCATCACTTTGGCGCTCACGCCAGCGCAGCGCATTCTGAACTGGCCGAAACTTACACTGGTGCGGCGGATGACGGGCATCGCCGCCTTCTCCTACGCCCTCCTGCATTTCACGCTCTATATCGTCAATTCGAAATTCGATCTGGGCTTTGTCGTCTCGGAAATCGCGCTCCGCATCTATCTCACGATTGGCTTTGTGGCGCTGCTTGGATTGAGCCTCCTTGCCGCGACATCGACCGACCGGGCCGTCCGCCGCCTGGGCAAGCGCTGGAAGCAGCTGCATCGCGTCATCTATGGCATCGCGGCGCTCGGCATCCTGCATTTCTTCATGCAATCTAAAATCGACGCGAGCCAGGCGACCATGATGGCCGGCTTCTTTTTCACGCTGATGATCTACCGTGCGGTGATTGCCCGGCGTATCCCCCTTTCGACAGCAACGCTGGCGCTCTGCGCGGTGGCGGGCGGCCTCGCCACCGCGGTTGCCGAATTCGCCTGGTATGGCTTGATGACCGGCGTCGATCCCTGGCGTATCGCCACCGCCAATCTCATGCTGGCCCATGGCCTTCGTCCCGCGGTGATTGTGCTGCTCGCTGGCCTCGGCGTTGCCCTCATGCCGCTGGCGAAAGCCCTGTGGAGCAAGCTTCCGAATTCGCGTTCACTCGCGGCAGCGAACATCAAATCTAACGCCAGCCTGCAACGGTAACGAACTCGCCCGGGATGAGATAGCGGCCGTCGGCGGCTCGATGCTCACGGACCGAGGCGAGAAACTCGCTCTCCACCTCCGCCATGACTGAGTCGGTGAAGCGCTTAACCGCTAGCGCCACCGGTCCGCCGATAAGCATCGCCGTCAGCAATGCCTTTTCGTTGGCAAACTCCAGCACCTCCTGCTGGCGGTGCTCCCGGATGTCGCGGAGGCCCGCCTCCTCGAAATCGCGGCGCAAGGCGCCGGGCGCGCCGGAGGCGAAAAATAGCGGACACACCTCGGATGCGACGCGTGCGTCGACGATTGGGAAGATCTCGGCCCAGCCGCAATTCCTCCGCTCGCCCCAGACGGTCGCCACGACGCGGCCACCCGCGCGCACGGCGCGCCGCATCGACATGACGGCCTGGCGCGGATCAGGCACATACATGAGGCCGAGCGCGCAGACCGCCGCGTCGAACCGCCCATCCTCCACGGCGAGATCGTCGGCACTCATGCGCGCCGCCCTTACCCAGCTCAAACCGTCGGCCGCGCATTCACGCGCAGTAAGGTCCACCATATTCTGCGAGAGGTCGGTCGCGAGGACTTCACTCGAGGGACCAACGGCAGCGGCGATCGCCTTGGTCACAAGTCCGCTACCGCAGGCCGCTTCGATCACCCGTTCGCCGGGTTGGAAGGCCGCCTTTGCGAGAAGCGTCGCTTGGGCAGCCGCCAGCGGACCTCGCCAGCCGTCCTCGTAGAAGCCCGACGCGGCATCCCAGCCATAGCGCTGTATGCGGATCTGAAGTTTGGGGTCCAAGCCTTACACCTCTCCGCGCACGACCCGCGCGGTGACGTTTTGCGCATCCCTCAGCGCAATGAAATAAGGATCGGCGGCCAAAGCGCGTTCGACCATCGCGGTCACCTTATCCCAGGGCGCTGAGCTTAGAAGCGTGATGGTGAATCGGGTTTCAAGCGGCGCCGCCGTATTGCCGCCGATGCCCAACAAGGCCCCGTCATCGAAATCCATCTCGACATCGACGTCGATTGCATCGACAGGTATCGCCTCCCGGGTCGCGGTCAATTTGATCCCGATCGCGATGCACCCGACAAGCCCCGCGCGGATAAAGAAGCCGGGCGATGGAGCTGTGTCATCCCCGCCGATGACCTTGCTCATGTCCATGACCGCCTCATGGCCGTCCTGGCTGACCTTGCAGACCAGGCCCTGGCCAAGATGCCCGCTGGCCCGGATTGAGCTCAAGGCCGCCTCCGGCTTCCTGCGAAATACGGCAGCGATGCGTTCCTGCGCGGCACGAATTTGGATATCGCGGTCCATGGGCGCCAGTCTCCTGTCCGGCAAATGCTAGCATGAGGTATTATGGTTTTACAGAAGCGGCATCCGGCACAGGTGCAGGCCTTGCGCCCGCTTCGCTAGCGTATTAGACAACCGGCTTCCGCGCGCCCTTAGCTCAGCTGGATAGAGCACCAGACTACGAATCTGGGGGTCAGGAGTTCGAATCTCTTAGGGCGCGCCATTTTTCATCGCACTGATTTCTCTGCAATAGTCCGCCTCGACACCAGACAAGATCGGGAACTGGTTCAGTGGTTGGTAACATCATGAATACTGCGATCCCAGAACCTCTGCGCCGTTCCATTAAGGAACCAATCCCGGCCATATTCCAAGCTTGGGAGCTTCTTTCGAGTGCGGTGAAAGCCCACCTTCACGGCAACCACGCGGCTGCCGACGCCTTGTTTCGCCAAGCAGACATTCCAGAGGTCTGGAGTTGGGTCAATCCGGGATGGGTCCAGACGCATCGGAACGTCAGGGTTCCAAAGCCTGACGGCGACACACAGGAGGTGCCGAATATCCAACGCGATTCGTTGAGGGCCCCACCTCGGAAGGTCAAAGCGGCTGTACTGGCGCGCGATGGGTATCGGTGCCGCTACTGCGGCATTCCGGTTGTCGACGCAGACATCCGGAAGATCGCCCACCAACTCTATCCGGACGCCGTCCCTTGGAATTCGCAAGACCCGCGCCAGCAGCACGCGGCCTTTCAATGCCTCTGGCTCCAGTACGATCACGTCGCGCCGCACAGCCATGGCGGCTTATCGTCCGAGGACAACGTTGTCGTCAGTTGTGCGCTCTGCAACTTTGGGAAAGACAAACACACCCTGAGACAACTTGGGTTGTCTGATCCGCGTCTACGGCCGCCAGAGCCGAGCTCTTGGGATGGTCTCGAACCTCTGAGAGTTTGCGGATTACTTAGGCGATCGCGTGCATCCCGTGTGAACGAAGATATGCGAGAAGCGCTTGCGTCCATGCCAGCGACGACGCCAACCCGAGCACATTCCAGCTTCTTCTTGCCGGGGGCACGGTTTCGCGCCGGATACCTTTACACCCCGCCGATTGCCGGAAAGGAGCGCTGGTTCAGGCTTGGCCCGGAGTTGATTGCGGCGCCGGCCGTGCGGAATGGTATCGAAGGATGCCGCCTGCAGTGCGACCCGGTGCTGTTCCGGCGACGCGGTCTCGCTCCGGAAAAATTTCTCGATCCCGAGCCCTCATTGCTGCCAAGTTCATAGCGGTCGCACCCGGAGCCGTTCAGAATCATAGCACCGACAATCACATAAGAGTTCCAGTTTCATCTCGTCCGGTGCGCCAATTCCTCGAAGCGGACTCATCTCGCCCATCGGATAGCCACATTCGCGTGGTTCTTCTCAGCCATGAGAGTGCTGGCCGCGGTGGGTTTCATTTTTTTGGCGTTAGCATGGGCGGTGCCGGCCAAGGCCGATGTGCAGACCTATTGCGAAGCCTATGCGCGTAATCAAGCGGATGCGCATCTCTCCGGCAGCGCCGTTTTCGGTTCGGAGCCCGAGCTTGCCGCAGAGGAGCGGGAAAAGCGCAAGACGCTGGCATTCACCGACTGCCTGGCGCTCTATGCGCCGAAGCCCGCTGTCGAAGCCGCGCCGGAAGAGGCCCTGACCGTCACGGCGGAGCCGATAGCGGTGCCGCGGAGCAAACCGGAAAGCATCATCCCTGCGGAGCAGGAAACCCCCGTAGCCGCGCCGCGGAGCAAACCGAAAACCAGTGTCGATGCGGAAGAAGCAACGCCCGTTGCGTCCACGGCCGAAATCGCAGCGGTGACCGCGACTGCGCCCGAGCCTGAGCGGAAAAAACCAGCACCTGCCGCTAAAATATCCCGACGCGCAAAAAGCGCGGACCATAGGGCCTATTGCGCGGCCAAACATGCCTCTTACAACCCCGCGACCGACACCTATACCTCGTTCTCGGGACGGCAACGCCCTTGCCTTGTGACAAAGAGCCAACCGGCCCGGGCTACCACGAGCCCGCTACCGGCTCGTCGAACCAAGAGCCAAGTGTCGGCACGGCCTGCAAAGAGCGAGCTGCCGGCCCGTGCGGCCAAGAGTGAGCCGGCGGCGACCGGGGAAAAGTCTCCTTGGGATTCATTCGATAATTTCGAGCTGAAAGTGGGCCGGTGACTGGCGTTTCCCTTCGAATTGTCACAATCTCAAGCTGAATTGCCGAACTCTGGCTGAAACGGAGATTGAACGATGCGGCAAAACTCCCTCCTGATCGTTGCCTTCGCCTGCATGGGTTTCTTGTTCATGGCCCCTCAAGGCGTTCAAGCGCAGTCCGCATCTGCTTATGAAGACTCCGGAGAGTACATGGTTCGAAGGGGAGACTCGCTCAGCTCCATTGCGCGCGTGACGGGGGTTCCGCTGACTGTGATCGTCCGGCTCAATCCCAGGTTAAATTCGCGTGCGTTGAGGGTTGGCGAAATCATCATTCTTCCCGCGGCCAGTGAAGCGCGGCGGGCCAGGGTTCTGATCGAGCCGGTGCGCGGCGGGCCGGGCACGGACATCCGCGTCCGCGCAACGGGCTTCCGACCCTACAGTTCGGTGCGGATTCTGGCGGGACGCAACCCCAATAATCTTAAACCCTATGACCGCGCCCGGACCGACGACAGGGGCCGGGTTCGCACCAGCGTCGAGGTTCCCGAATGGGTGAGGCCGGGCTCGACCTATGTCGTCGCGGTGGAGTCCATGAACCGGAGAACCCGGGCGATCTCGGAGCCTTTCCGTGTGACGCGCGGGGGCGGAGACGATGGCGGTGAGCGGGTCGACGTGACAGGCGTTCTTCGCGATGGCCCCGAATGTCCGATCCTCCGCTCGGACGATGGCGATGTCTACTCGCTGGTCGGCGATCTTGAGGAGTTCGATACCGGCGACCATGTGAGGATTGTCGGCCGCACGGTTGAGGTCTCGATCTGCCAGCGCGGCACAACGGTAGAAGTGCGGCGCATCTCCGAAGCGGAGTGATCCCGCGGCTTAGACTCCTGCCTCATCATGCTTGCGACAGGTTCCGCGCGCCATTCATTTGTCCCGTCATTCCAGCGCAAGCTGGAATCCCGCTTACCGCCAGCAAAGCGGGATTCCGGCTTTCGCCGGAATGACGGCGTGGGGATTAGGCATTGAGGGTTAGAGTTGTGCCGTTTCCGGTTTCGGTACACACTGGCCCTAAGGGCATCCTGTAGGAGTGCCGGTAACAGGGAGAGAGAAACATGCCGAAACCTCGCAAAACAGCGAACAGCAAGTCGCGCCGTGCGTTTCTGAAGGGCAGTGCCGTGGCCGCGGCGAGCGCTGTTACGCTTGCCATGCCGAATGTGGCTCGCGCCCAGGAGGCCACCGTGTTCAAATTCCAGAGCACCTGGCCCACCAAGGATATCTTCCATGAATTCGCGGCAGATTTTGTCGCGCGCGTCAACGAGATGGGCGGCGGGCGGATCAAGCTTGAGCTCTTGGCGGCGGGTGCGGTCGCCAAGGCGCTTGAAGTGCAGGATGCAGTGATCGCCGGCACGCTCGACGGCGGCCATGGCGTCACCGCCTATTGGTATGGCAAGCACAAGGCCGCCTCCCTTTTCGGAACGCCACCCGCCTGGGGCTGGCGCGCCAACCAGATGATCGGCTGGATGAAATATGGCGGCGGGCAAGCCCTCTACGACGAACTGGTGCAGCAGGTCCTCGGTCTCGATTTGGTTGGCTTCCTGACGGGCCCAATGCCGACCCAGCCACTCGGTTGGTTCAAGCAGGAGATTACCGATGCCGCACAACTGCAAGGCCTCAAATACCGCACCGTCGGCCTTTCCGCCGACCTGTTCAAACAGATGGGAGCGGCGGTGACCATCATGGGTGGCGGCGAGATCGTTCCTGCCATGGACCGAGGCCTCCTCGACGCTGCTGAATTCAACAATCCGTCCTCGGACAAGCTGCTGGGTTTCCCGGACGTGTCGAAGCACTACATGCTGCAGAGCTATCACCAGTCGGCCGAGTGCTTCGAGATCATCTTCAACAAGACGAAGTTCGATGCGCTGGCGCCCGAGCTTCAGGCGATCATCAAATATGCCGCCGAAGCCGCCAACACCGACATGAGCTGGAAGGCCATGGACCGCTATTCCAAAGACCTGGCGGCGCTGAAGGAAGCGGGCGTCAATGTGCATAAAACGCCGGAGCCGGTCTTGCGGGGCCAGCTCGAAGCCTGGGATGCGGTGATCGCCGCGCAATCTTCCGATCCGTTCTTCGCCAAGGTCGTGGAAAGCCAGAAGGCCTGGGCCAAGCGCGTGGTCGGCGCACAGTTCGAGCTCGAGGTCGACCAGAAGATGGCCTACGATCATTTCTTCCCGGCCTGAGGGATGAAATCGGGCGAGATGCTTCGAGGCTCACGGGCTTTGCCCGTGAGCACCTCAGCATGAGGAGATGAGAGATCTCCCTCACCCTGAGGTGCGAGCGGAGCGAGCCTCGAAGGGCGGCATCATGAGGCGGGACTGGCTGGCGTTCACACTTTTCGCAGCGGGCGTGGCGCTGGTGATCGCGGCCATTTTCTGGTCGCTCTATGCCTATGGCCTCGTGGCCCAGATGGTCGCCTCCAAGGGCCTCCGGCCCGCCAATAGCTTTCACTGCCTTCTGACATTCGGCGGCGACTGCGATCTGCTCACCGCCGCCCATGGCACGAAGGGGACGCAACCCTATACGCCGCTGGTGTTCTGGGGCGGCGTCGCGGCGGTGATCGCCAGTTTCGCGGTCAATGCGCTGCCGCAATTTCAGGGCGAGCCCTGGGGTGTCAGGCTGCAGCGGCTGCTCATCCCGGTGGACCGGGTCAATACCTTTGTGGGCCAGTTCTTTGCCTGGGGCATCCTGCTGCTGACTTTCGCGGTCAGTTATGAGGTGTTCTCACGTTACGTGCTGGGAGCGCCCACCGACTGGGCCTTCGATGCGAGCTATATTCTCTATGGCACGCTGTTCATCATGGCGGGTGCCTATGCGCTCTCTCGCAATTCCCATGTGCGCGGCGATTTCCTCTATCGCAGCTGGCGGCCCAGGACGCAGGCGCGGATGGATTTGCTTCTCTATTTTCTATTCTTCTTTCCCGGCATCATCGCCTTCATCTATTCGGGCTACGGGTTTGCCGCGCAATCCTGGTTCAGCCACGAGCATTCGGCCTACAGCCCCGACGGGTTGCCGATCTATCACTATAAATCGATCATTCCCGTGACCGGCGTGCTGCTGCTGTTGCAGGGCGTCGTCGAAGTGATCCGCTGTCTCGTCTGCCTGCGCACGGGCGTTTGGCCGCAGCGGCTGCATGATGTGGAGGAGCTTGAGAAAGTCATCCTCGAGCAGCATGCGGGCGATGGAGCCAAGCCATGACCGACCCGCAACTCGGCGTGTTCATGCTTGTCCTGTTCATCGGGCTCATCATGCTGGGCTTTCCCATCGCCTTCACGCTTATGGCCATGGGCGTTGGCTTCGCGTGGCTCGCCTTCGACGGCAACTGGCAGCCGGTCATGTCGCTGCTCGTGCAGCGCACCTGGTCGGTGATGACCAACGATATTCTTATCTCCGTGCCGCTGTTTGTGTTCATGGGCTATATCGTCGAGCGCGCCAACATCCTCGACCGATTGTTCCGCTCGGTGCAATTGGCCGCCGGCGGATTGCCGGGTTCGCTGGCGATTGCCACGCTCATCACCTGCGCGCTGTTCGCGACGGCAACCGGCATCGTGGGCGCGGTGGTGACGCTCATGGGGCTCTTGGCTTTTCCGGCCATGCTGCGCCACGGCTATGATGTGAAATTATCGGCGGGCGTCGTCTGCGCCGGTGGCTGCCTCGGCATTCTCATTCCACCCAGCATCATGCTGATCCTTTACGGGGCAACGGCCGGCGTCTCGCCGGTGCAGCTTTATGCCGGGGCGTTGTTTCCGGGCTTGATGCTAGCCGGGATGTATATGGTCTACGTGATGATCCGAGCCATGCTCAATCCAGCGCTGGCCCCGCCCTTGCCGCCGGAGGAGCGCAATGTTCCCGTAGTCACCATCATCTATGAAGTGCTGACCTCCTTCGTGCCGCTGGCGCTGCTGATTTTCGCGGTGCTGGGCGCCATCATGTTCGGACTGGCCACGCCATCGGAAGCAGCCGCCATCGGAGCGCTCGGCGCCTTGCTGCTGGCCGCCGCCTATCGCTCGCTTTCCTTTGTGAAGCTCAAGGAGTCGGTTTATCTCACCGCGCGAACCTCGGCCATGATCGGCTGGCTGTTCGTGGGCTCCTTCACCTTTTCCGCGGTGTTCGCGATCTTGGGCGGCGATGCGGTGATCAAGGATTTCGTGGTGGGGCTCGATCTATCCCCCTTCATGTTCCTGCTGGTGGCGCAGATCATCATCTTCATTCTCGGTTGGCCGCTCGAATGGACGGAGATCATCGTCATCTTCGTGCCGATCTTCCTGCCGCTGCTCGACCATTTCGGCATCGATCCGCTGTTCTTCGGCCTCCTCATCGCGCTCAATATCCAGACCTCGTTCCTCTCGCCGCCCGTCGCCATGGCGCCCTTCTACCTCAAGGGTGTTGCGCCCGCGCATGTATCGATCAACGATATTTTCTCCGGGGTCATGCCTTATATCGCCATCGTCGTGTTTGCCATGGCAATGCTTTACATGTTCCCGGCGATCGGCATGTGGCTTCCGTCCTATCTCTATGGGCGCTGAGGTCGAAATGGCTGTTCGGGATTTTCAGAAAGACATTGACAGCATCGGCGGCATAGCCGCGGTTCCAACGATCCTCGAGGTGGTCTGCAAAGCAACCGGAATGGGTTTTGCCGCCATTGCCCGGGTGACCGAGGATCGCTGGATCGCCTGCCAGGTGCTGGACAATATCGATTTTGGCCTGGGGCCGGGCGGCGAACTCCGGGTTGAAACCACGATCTGCCAGGAAGTGAAAAACAGCCGCGAGCCTGTGGTTATCGACCACGTGGCGGAAGACACTGCCTACTGCGGTCATCCGACGCCGGCAATGTATGGCTTTCAGAGCTATATCTCGATGCCGATCATCCTTCCCGACGGGACTTTTTTTGGCACGCTTTGCGCGATCGATCCGCGCCCGGCGCGCCTCAAAACGCCGGAAGTGATCGGCATGTTCAAGCTTTTCGCCGAACTCATCGCCTTTCACCTGGACGCCCGCGACCGGCTCAAGCTGTCGGAAGAAAATCTCCTGAATGAGCGCCAGGCGGCGGAACTGCGTGAGCAGTTCATCGCCGTGCTTGGTCACGATCTGCGCAATCCGCTCGCCGCCATCGACTCAGGAGCGCGCTTGCTGATGCGCACGCCGCTTAACGGCACCGCCATCGATGTCTTGCGGCTCATGCAGAACAGCGTGAAGCGCATGAGCGGGATCATCGATAACGTCCTGGATTTCGCGCGCGGGCGGCTCGGAGGCGGGTTGCCGCTGCAACGGCAATTAAAGCCGCTTGAAACAACGCTGATGCAAGTCATCGAGGAAGCACGGGCAACCTGGCCGGAACGGCGGATCGAGACATTATTCAATTTCGCCAAGCCGTTCGATGGCGATCATGGCAGACTAGGGCAATTGCTCTCCAATCTCCTGGGCAACGCGCTTACCCACGGCGCCGAAACGGGGCCTGTGAGAGTCCAAGCCTCCCATGATGAGGGCGGACTCGAGTTGACTGTTGCCAATTCAGGCGAACCCATTCCGCCTGCCGCCTTGGAACGGCTGTTTCAGCCGTTCTATCGCGGGGAAGATCCTGCAAGCCTCAAGGGCCTTGGGCTCGGATTGTTCATATCTTCGGAAATCGCCAGGGCACATGGCGGCAGGATGGACGTTGCTTCATCGCCCAAGGAAACCCGCTTCACTCTCAAGATACCCGCACAGCAAGGAGGTTGAAGATTATCGTCATCGACGTCTTCGTTCCCTCATCCACGAGGCAATTCTTTCAAGCGCGTCTCGCGCGGCCGGTGAATGCACGCTGTGCAGAAAGCCATGAGTTTCAAGGTCCACGATATCGATGACTAGGTTTCTGCCGGCGCTCTCAAGACTTCTCGCTAGGGCAAGGGAGTCGTCTTTCATCGGGTCCTGACCTGCGACCAAAATGTAAAAGGGGACACTGGAAGGCCCGCCCAGCGACTCAATGGCATAAGGACTGCTTTTCCCCGGCGCATTGGCGAGCGTCCAGTAACGGCGCAGGCAATCGGCATCGAGCCCCTCCTCGCGCGATCCCCATCGACGGAGCGAAGCGCTGTCCAAAAGGCCGAAGCCGCCATAGAGGCTGCAGACTCCAAGAATCCGGCCGCGAATGTCCGGAGGGGCCGCGCGTTCGACGGCCAGCGCAATAGCAGCGCCAGCGGAGTCGCCGCATAGAATGACCGAGTTGCATCCACCCTGGGCGAGGGATTTTGAGAGCATATACTCAACGACGGCAATTCCATCTTCAACGGGCGCAGGCGCGGGATGCTCGGGTGCCAGGCGATAGCCAACCGAAGCGACCCGAAACCCTGAGCGTTCGCACAGCGCGCCGGAGATATCGGCATGCGTGGAGGGCGAGCCGAAAATCCAACCTCCGCCGTGGAAGTAGATAATACAGCAATCGCCGCTCAGACGGCCGGCCGGGTGATGCATAAGCAAGCCGAGGACATGCCCCTGATGCTGTATCGCCTGCCAGGAACACGATGACGCCGTATCCACGCGGAACAGGCGCTCGTATTCCGCGCGAAGCTGCATCACATCGCCGTTGAGCCAATCGAGCCTGGCGTGGTTTCGCGGGCCGCCTATGCCGCTTTACTCCCCGCCATCAGGAGAACCACCAACGTTCCGCGCCGCGCGCGCCATCAAGCGGCCAGCTGCCGGTGAGCTTTTCATCGTGCGCCACGGCTTTGCGATGCGCGTAAATCCAGTTGCGGAAGAAGGGAATGATGACGGAACCCTCCTCATGAAGGATGCGCTGCATCTCGGAATACATTTCCGCCCGCTTCTTCTGATCGAGTTCGGCCCGCGCCGCAACCAGCAGCTCGTTAAACCGCCCGTTGGAAAAATGCGAGTCGTTCCAGGCAGCACCTTGAGCGAAACCGAGGGTGAAGATGATATCCGGCGTGGGCCGTCCGCCCCAGCCCGCCAGGGCAAACGGCTTCTTCAGCCAGACATTGGACCAGTAGGAATCGTTCGGTTCACGGACGACCTCGATTTCGATGCCCGCTTTCTTCGCCGTCTCGCTGAACAGCAGCGCCATATCGACGGCACCGGCGATGACCGTGTCGGCGGCGGAGAGCGACAGCTTGAGATTTTCCATGCCCGCCTTCTTGAGGTGGAGCTTTGCCTTTTCGGGGTCGTAGGCGCGCTGGGGAATGGAGGCATCGTAGTAGGGCATGATGGGGCTGATGGGGTGATCGTTGCCAAGCGAGCCATGCCCATTCAGCACGGTCTCGATGGCGGCATCGCGGTCGATCGCATATTTCAACGCCAGCCTTACATCCACATTGTCAAATGGCGCCACATCCATGTGCATGGGAATGGAGACATGGGTGCCGGTTGGAACTTCGTCCACCTCGATGCCGGAATCCTGTTGCAGAAGCTCGAGCGTGTTGAAGTCGCATTCGATCATGGCGTCGATATCGCCGGCACGAAGTGCCGACGTGCGCGCGGTCACATCGGAGATCGCGACAAAGTTCACTTCATCGAAGTGGGCGCGACCCTCTTTCCAATAGTTGGGGAAGCGCTTCATGACCGACCGGACGCCTGGCTCGAATTCTTCCACCATATAGCCGCCGGTGCCTGCGCTGTTTCCCCAATCGATCTTGCCTTCACCGTCCGCCGGCAGCATCACCAGGTGGTAGTCCGTCAGCATGTAGGGGATATCCGCGTTGCCGGTCGATAGCTTGATCACCACGGTTTTTTGGTCGTCGGCCTTGATGTCCTCGATCGATTCCAGAAGGGCCTTGGCGCCCGATGTCGAGGCTTCGCCGCGATGATAATTGAGGGAGGCGACGACATCGCCGGCCTCGAAGGTCTTGCCGTTGTGGAATTCAACGCCGTCGCGGAGTTTCAGCGTCCAGGTTTTGGCGTCGGAAGAGACATCCCAGCTTTCCGCGAGTTCGCCCACGACATCATTGCCGGGCGCTATCTCGGTCAGAAAATTCCGCTGCGTGTGGGCCATGCTGATCATGAACCGCGATGCCGTGGTGGCGGGGTCCATGCTGTCGGTGGTGTTGCCGTCGTCAAGGCCCACGCGGAATGTGCCGCCTTTCTTGGGAGTAGCGGCGGCTACCTCCTTCGACCAAAGGCCCATGGCGCCCGGTATCGTCAGGCCGAGAGCGAGGGCGCCCTCCATGAAGGACCTACGGCTGATCCGCCCACTGATCGCGGCGGTTTTCAAAAGGCCAAGCTGTGCTTTCCGGTTTGACATGATCGCCTCCTCGGTTGAGTGAAGCGTACGGCTGGGCGACCTGGCTTAATGGTCAGCCTTCGGTGAAAAATGTGCAGAAATCGGCGTCAGTGCTGCCGGTTAAAGAGTGAGATACATTTCTGCTGCGTCGGTATAATTGAAGCGCAGCTGCGCGGGCTTCTCCAGCACCCAGACTTCTCCCTCACCCCCGGCCAGCAGTTTCAGGGCCTCCGAAGTGGACGCGACAGCGCCGCCATATAATCGATTGGCCAAATTGAGGACGGCCGTTTGATGCATCGTTTCGGTGCCGCTGCCACAGGCATCCTTAATCAGGAGTACGCGCAATCCCGCCGTCATTGCATCCCGGACGGACGCCGCCACGCAGGCCTCGGTCCACACGCCGGCGATGACGACCCATTCGATTCTGGCGGACATCATGGCCCCCTGCAGGGAGCCTTCTGAAAATGCGCTGGCATCATTCTTGAGGATGACAGTCTCGCCCTTCGCAGGCTTCACCTCGTTGCAGATCGCGATAAGGGGGCTGGCCTTGTCGCTAAATCCCGGCGCGCCGTCCGCGGTCGTTGGCTCGAAGGGCCGTGGCGGGTACAGGTCGAAGTCCCGGCAATAGGCGGCGTGAAAAACCGGAATGTTATTCGCGCGCGCCGATGACAGCAGTCGTCTCGCATTTGCCATGACCGTTGCGAAGCCCGCTACGGCGACGTCGGGATCCTGCCTTTGCTCTTCCTGGAAATCGACAAGCAGAAGAGCGGTGCGCCTCAAATCGAGGCTCATCGATTTTTTCATGCTAGACTTCGGTCCCGAGCAGATCGTCTTCGAAGGGGAAGCGGGAGATAAGGGCGTTGCCGGTTTCCGTCACCAATACTTCTTCTTCGAGCTTGACGCCTTCGATGCCGCCTTTTTCGCCGATGTAGCTTTCAACGCTGACGACCATGCCCGGCTGCAATGTTCCTTCGCGGCCGTAGGTTTCGAAATCCATGGCGTGGGCGATGAAGGGCGTCTCGCCGTGCATGCCGACGCCGTGCATCACCGACGTATAGCGCTGATCGACGAAACGGGCGGGGATTTTCCAAGCCATTTCCGCTACTTCCCGGAAACTCCTGCCAGGTTTGATGAGATCGATATTGTGCCGCACCTGATCATACGACATCCGGTACAGCGCCTTCTGATAGGACGTAGGTTTTCCCGGCCCGCAGCGAAAGGTTCGCGAGAAGTCGGAGTAGTAGCCGTAGCAGCCGATGGTATCGGTATCGAGGGCAAGCAGTTCTCCCGGCCTCACCTTCCGGCCGCTGGCTTCATTGAACCAGGGGTTGGTGCGCTGGCCGGAGGTTAGCAGGCGGGTTTCAATGAACTCGCCGCCCTGCCGGATGACCTCGTGATACATGACTGCGAAGAGTTCGTTTTCGCTGACACCCGGGCGAAGCGCGTCACGCACGGCGGCGACGGCCGACTCGGCTCCTGCCATGCTGATCTGGAGACATTTGAGTTCTTCGGGAGTCTTGACGGCGCGCACAGCGAGGATCTCGCCCTGGCAATCATGGACCTTGAGGCCCTGTTGTTCGAGCGCCACCGCCTGCAGATGGCTGCACCGGTCCATGCCGATTTTTTTCAAGCCACCACCATGCTCTCTCATGAGGGCGGCGATCTCCACGGCGAAGGGGCTCGCCGTTTCGCCGTCGCGCCCGGAAACGGATGACCAGACGAGTTTGCTGGGGCGCGCCTCGCTGATGGTCTCGAGACTGGTGCTGACGTGGTAGCTTTGCGGATAATCGAAGAGGACAACCGGGCCCTCCGCCGGGATGAACAGATAGCGCGTCGAATTGCGCAGGAAATATCCGAACATGTTGCGCGTGCCGGTGGCGTAGCGCTGGTTGAACGGATCGAACAGGAGGACGGCGCCATATTCCGCCGTCTTCATCCAGGAACGAAGCCTGGCGAGGCGGCCGGAGCGCAGCTTCAGGGAATCGACGGCAGGCGGCTCGGTATCGGAAAGCCACATGGCATTTGCCGCATCTTCGCCCAAGGGATGGCGGACGCCGCTGGCGAAATCGACATCATCGACCTTATCGGGATTGAAAACGACGATGCTCATGATTGCGCTCCTGGAAACCAAGGGACGTTGGCGCAGGCGGGCAAAAAGGGATGTGCGGATTTCTTCGGGGATTGTGCCGCTATTGACGCCGCGAATGGCCGGGCGTTTCCCGATAGGTTTTGCGGAAGGCGCGGACGAATGAGGAGAAGCTGGCATAGCCGCAGGCCAGGCCGATTTCGCGGACCGGCATCTTGGAATGCTCCAGCAGGTCGCGGGCCCGCTCCATCCGCATCTGCCGGTAGTAGTCGGCGGGGCCGAGCTTGAGCTCAGCCTTGAAGGCGCGTTCGAGGCGGCCTACCGAAATCCCCAGATAGGCGGCAATGGACGAGATGGCTTCGCCGTTTTCCTGCACGCTTTCCATGCGCGCCACGGCATCCAATACGAGTTCATCGCGTATGCCCGTGCGCAGGCGAAGCTGGAGCCTGTCGCGGTCGGCGGAGGCGCGAATTCTGTCGTGCACAAACCACTCCGCCACGTCGCGCGATAAGTCTTCGCCATGCTGCGTGCCGATGATTTCCAGCATCATGTCGAAGGCGCCGATGCCGCCGGCCGAGGTGAAGCGCGTGCGGTCGATGACATAGATGCGGCGAACCAGCGGGATGTGGGGGAAAGCTTCGACGAACGCCGGCTGGCTTCGCCAATGGAGCGTGCAGGCGAAATTGTCGAGGAGGCCGGCGCGCGCCAGGTAGAAAGCGCCATCGGCAACGCTGCCCAGATGGGAGCCGCGGCGAAGGTTTTTCCGGATCCAGTTGAGTGGTTCTTCAGCCGAGAGGCGATCGGCATCGCCGCCGGAACATACCACGATGTAATCGGCCGGAGGTGCCTTGGCCGCGGCAAAATGCGGGGTTATCTCGATGCCGTTCGAGGCGGCCACGGGCCCATCGCCGTGGCCTACGATCGTCCATTGGTAGAGGGGTTTCCCCGCCACTGTATTGGCGGCGCGCAACGGCTCGATCACCGCGCTGAAGGCCATCATGGGGAAGCCGGGGAAGACGAGGATGGCAAAGCGCTTCACCAAAGAGCTCCAGTCAAAAAAGCCCGCTATCTGGTGATAACGGGCTTTATTTGGTTGCGGGAGCTGGATTTGAACCAACGACCTTCAGGTTATGAGCCTGACGAGCTACCGGGCTGCTCCATCCCGCGTTAGGATGTGTTAGGTCGTGGGCTATGTAGTCGCAAGAACCGCCTATTGCAACGTCTTTTCTACAGCGGGATGACCGTCCGCCGTCATGCCAGCGAAAGCTGGCATCCCGCTTGAATCTCCACGCAGATCCGCCCGTACGAAGCGGGATTCCTGCTTCCGCAGGAATGACGGTATGAAGAAATGGGTCGATCTAAATTCATGACACTCTAGACCTTTCGGGCCGCCGTGCAGAGGTTGCTTAGCTTGGCTATCGCCAGTTCGCGCGAAAGGTAGCCCAGGCCGCAATCGGGGGCGGCGATCAGGCGATGGCCGTCGATGTGATCGAGGACGGCGGAGAGCCTCGATGAAATCTCGTCAACCGGCTCCACGCGGCTTTGGGCGATGGCGACGGAGCCCAGAATGAGGGTTGAGCGCTTGAAGAGTTCGAACAGGGACAGATCATTGTGGCGGTGGGCATCCTCGATCGAGATCTGGTTTATAGCGGATTGATCGAGCGCCGTGGCGAGCGTGAAATAGCTTTGCGGGTCGGCCTTCTTGTAGTCCTCGTCGTCGAGTTTGGCTGGATAGCCGCAGCACATGTGCATGACGCGGGTGACGCCCTCCGGCACGCCATGGAAGCAGCGCTCCAGGCATTCAACGCCGAACTTGAGTGCCCGCTCGCTTTGGCGGGCGAAGACCGGCTCGTCCACCTGGATGTAGCGGCAGCCGGCATCGGCCAGCGCGCGGATTTCATAGTTGAGGGCATCGGCGAGATCGCGGGCAAGGGCCCCTTCATCCGCGTAGTGGAGGTTGGCGGTTGTATCCATGATGGTGAGCGGCCCGGGTATGGTGATCTTGACAGGCCGGTTAACCGCGCCCTGTGCGATCTTGAAATCGCGGTCGAGGAAATGATTGCCCCTGGGATTTATCCTGGCGCGGATCGTCGGCAAGTCAGCTTCATATGCGCCGCCGCGCAAGGCGCGCCGGGTGAGATTTTCGAAGTCGAAGCCTTCCAGGTGGCGGCAGTGATAGTGGATGTAATTCTCGCGGCGCTGCTCGCCGTCGGTTGGGATATCGATGCCCGCTTCGGCCTGATCCTTGACCGCCTGATGGGTGGCCTTGACCGCCGCCGCTTCGGTCTCTTGATCGGGCGCGCGGAGGGCCCGCGTCATGCGGCGCGTCACCTCGCCGCCTTCGACGGTCTGGCCCGCCTCTCTCTTGAACCAATCGGTGATGGGCAGCCAGCCGGGCTTGGGGTAAGCGCCGATCGTGGTGGTGGCCAGGGGCATCAGGTTCTCCAACTTCTAGAGCGTGATGACTTAGATTGGTCTGTTTAAACCCGTTCGCCGTCATGCCAGCGAAAGCTGGCATCCCGCTTGAAATCTCCAAGCAGATCCGCCCGTAAGAAGCGGGATTCCTGCTTTCGCAGGAAAGACGGTATGAAGAATGGGTCGATTTAAATTCATCTACGAGATCGGTGTACAGGCACGGCTTCGCGGTTTAGCCGCAAGTCCTCCATTTCAGCTTCGCACTGACCGGACAACTTGGGAAATGGCCTTGGCGAGTTCCTCCTCCTGGAAGGGCTTCTGAAGCGTTGGCACGTTTGCCCATTCTTTTTTCAGTCCCGAGACGCCATAGCCCGTCGCAAAGATGAACGGAACGCCGCGATCGCTGAATATCGAGGCCAGCGAATAGGTCTGCTCGCCGTTGAGGTTCACATCGATGATGGCAAGGTCGATCGGCAGTTCGGCCGCGAGCCTGGTTGCCTGCTCCATTCGCCCGGCGGTCGCTATCACCTTATGGCCGAGATCGCCCAGCATATCCTCAAGCAGCATGGCGATTATGGCCTCGTCCTCGACGAGGAGCACTTTCAAGCCGTCGCTCTCGGCAATCAATGCGGGGATGCCGCCAGATTGCTCCGGCCTCCCGCATCTTCAAGCGGGCTTTTGATCACGGAGACGACACCTTCGGGGCGGTAGTCGATGCTGGCTTCGCCTCCCAGATCGAGAGCCAGGTTCCGCTCGATCAAACGCGAGCCGAAACCCTTGCGCTTCGGCGAAGCCACGCGGGGGCCCCCCTTCCTCGCTCCAGGTCAATTGCAGTTCGCCGGATCCGTTCATCGGTGCAATCGCCCAAGCGATTTTAATGCGGCCCGTCTTGTTGGAAAGCGCCCCGTATTTCGCGGCGTTGGTCGCCAGCTCACGAAGGGCCATAGACAAGGCCAGCGATTTCGACCGCGTTGCTCGTTACGAAATAGGCGATCGGACGTAGGTGTGATGCTGATTTCCTTGATTGCCGACATGGTCGGATAGTAGCATACTTGCGGGTCTACCACCTACTCTGCTCGATCAATCTATTTGTTAGTCAGAAGGCTAAGAAGAACTAAACGACAGAATGGAGGTCAAAGTGAAGATTATTCTTACAACGGCAGTTGCTGCACTTGGCACTCTCTGTATCCCAACAACCCCAGCGCAGGCGTGCTGTGGTTACGGGTGTTGTGATTGCTCATGTGTCGCTTCAGTACCAACACCTCAAGCAAAAGAAATAATGGACTCTATCCAGGTTTTGTTAGCGGAGAAGGGCTATTCCGCCCAGAGCATCGGGCTGACAGTAAAATTGGCTGATCAAACCATTGTCTTGGATCGGTTGGCGTCGGGAGAAACCCAACAGCCGCCTCAATTGGCGAAATAGCTGAGTGTCTACCTGAGTTTGTTCGGCTGCCTAATCGATGGATGGAAGGAAAGATCCTTCCGAGACACATGTGCCCTCGGGTATTAGTCCTGTCATACCGGGGAAAAACATCGTTCTTGGTCTCGGGTCCCAATACACGTCCCGTCCGAAGTACCGGATGGATATAGCCGCCCGTGCCTTTTCGGAGTCGGAGTTACCCCCTGCGCCGTGCCACCACCAACGGATGATGAACTACAACATCGCCGGGTTCCAAACTGTTGCTAACAATTTCGTACTTGTCTTTGTGGGGCGGCAAATGAAAGTCCGGACAAAGATCAGTCGCATCAAGGAGCCCAAGATCGCGCTCTCTTGGATCCACCGGCTTTCGGAACTCGGGGTGCTTCAAGTTCAGCGGCAGTTGAATGGGCGTTGAACAGATTCTCGTGCCTGCAGATCGAGGACGAAATTGTACCATTGCGACCGCGGACCCAGTTATGTTGCATGGGTTTGAGGGTCGGACATTTAGCGGTGATCAAACTGACGAGCAGATGAGGCGAGAGCCTGAGCCGATTGAGCTGAGTCGGATCACTGCGTAATCGGCTTGGTTTCACCTGCCTTTTTGTGAAGTAGGTGCGTTCATGGCCGTTGTCTCCGCACTGCTAGACGCAAAAACCCGCCGTCCATTTCTGGAGCGGCGGGTTTGGTATGTCATGTGAATGAAGGTTGTTTCTGTCTTTCGCAGGCCTGGCAGCGACCTACTCTTCCGCGTCTTAAGACGAAGTACCATTGGCGCTGGGGCGATTTACGGCCGAGTTCGAGATGGGATCGGGTATGGACGCCCCGCCAAAGCCACCAGGCCGGGGAAAGACAGTGGTCAG
>JBGTJO010000055.1:0-4901 GCA_041745135.1 Aestuariivirga sp.
CATTCGCTGGACTGGTTAATTCTTTCGGCTCTCGTGGTCACATGGGGCTCCTCGTTTGCCATGACCAAGGTTGCGGTAGCTCATCTCGATGCCGCGTGGATCATGGCGCTGCGACTGGCGATCGCGGCCCTCATCCTTGCACCCTACTCGGCCTTCAAAGGCTTGGGATTGGGCGCAACGCCGGCAACCTGGGGCAAATTCACCTGGCTCGGATTGATCGGACACGCAGCTCCCTTTTTCCTCATCACCTGGGGCACGCATTTCGTGAGTTCCGGCGTTTCGGGATTGCTGATGGGCGCGATCCCGCTATTTCTCGTTGTGCTCGCTCATTTTTTCCTTGCCGATGAGCGGCTGACGCCACCGAAAGCACTGGGCTTCCTCATGGGCTTTGCCGGCATCCTCGTTCTCATCGGGCCCGACAAGCTGTCCAACTTTTCATTATCGGGCGAGGCGCTTTGGGGTGAACTGTCGATCCTTGCGGGAGGCCTGTGTTATGCCATCCACGGCGTGACAGCCAAGCGCATGGGCTTCGACCATCCCATCAAGCAATCCGCCTGCGTATGCATCGCCGCTTCTCTCATGGGACTGGTCTTCGCCGCAGCCGTGAGTCCGCACGGGCTTTACGATAAACCGCAAATCGCCTTTTGGGCCGTGATCGGGCTTGGCCTTTTTCCTACAGCACTTGCGACATTGCTGATGTACCGCCTCATGGAGCGGATCGGCCCAAGTTTCGTTGCCTATTCGAACTATCTTGTTCCGGTTTACGCCGTCCTGCTCGGTGCCGCCGTCCTCGGCGAGCAACTGAGCTGGAATGTGCTTGCTGCTCTCCTGCTTATCCTCGCCGGCATCGCGATAAGCCGAATGAGCAATCTCACGCTGCGGCCTTTGAGATGACGCCGCAGAGATCATCGACGATGCGGCGAACCAAACCTTCATCGTCGCCTTCCGCCATTACCCGGATCAACGGCTCCGTGCCAGAAGGTCGGATCACCAGCCGGCCAGAGTTCCCAAGCCGCGCCTCCGCGTCCGCCATGGCGGATTTCACGTGAACATCCTCAAGCGGCTTGCCGTTTTTGAATTTCACGCTTTTAAGGATTTGCGGCACCGGCGTGAACAGATTGCACACCTCGCTCACCGGCTTTCCCGAACGCACCACCTCCGCCAGCACCTGGAAGGCCGCGAGCAAGCCATCGCCGGTCGACGAAAAATCCGAAAGAACGATGTGCCCCGACTGCTCCCCGCCGACATTGAAGCCGTGGGCGCGCATGTGTTCCACCACATAACGATCCCCAACTCTCGTGCGGACCAGTGTAAGTTTCCGTTCGCCAAGAAAACGCTCCAGTCCGAGGTTCGACATGACGGTCGAAACCAGCCCGCCGCCGCGCAATTCCCCGCGCTTGCTCCACGACGATGCGATCAGCGCCATGAGTTGATCGCCATCGATCACCTGTCCGCGCTCGTCCGCGATGATCACCCGGTCAGCATCGCCGTCGAGTGCGATGCCGATATTGGCGCGAAGCTCGCGGACTTTGCTGCACATGGCCTCCGGCGCCGTCGATCCGCATTTCTCATTGATGTTGAGGCCGTTAGGCTCATGCCCGATCTGGATTGTCTCCGCACCCAATTCCCAGAGCGCGGTCGCCGCCACCCTGTAGGCTGCCCCATGGGCCGTATCGATCACCACCCGCAAACCATCGAGATTGAGTTCCTTGGGAAAGGTGCGCTTGGCAAATTCAATGTAGCGTGCCTGCGCATCCTCAATGCGCTTGGCCCGCCCGATCTCCCCCGGCGCCGCCAGTTCGATGCCCGACGGATCATCGACCAAGCGCTCGATCTTCTGTTCCTGTTCGTCCGAGAGCTTGTAGCCGTCAGGCCCGAAGATCTTGATGCCATTGTCCTGAAAAGGATTGTGCGAGGCCGAAATCATGACGCCCAAATCGGCGCGCATGGAGCGGGTCAGCATGGCGACCGCGGGCGTTGGCACGGGGCCAAACAAAAACACGTCCATGCCGGCGGCGAGCAATCCGGCTGTCAGCGCCTGTTCGATCATATAACCGGAAAGGCGAGTATCCTTGCCGATCACCACCCGGTGCCGATGGTTGCCGCGCTTGTAAAGATTGCCGGCCGCCATGCCGATCTTCAGCACCATATCGGCCGTCATCGCCCCATTGTTGGCGGTGCCCCTGACGCCGTCGGTTCCAAAATATTTTCGCGACATGGTTTCTATCCCTTAAAGCCCGCTCGATGCGGGATCAGCCGCAGCCAGCGCTATCCCTAATGCCGCAACCGTGGCTTTTACATCATGCACACGGAGAATGTGCGCTCCGTTAAGCGCCGCATGGACCGCGCCGCCGACCGACCCGTGGACACGCCGCCCCGCCGATTTCTCCCCCGTGAGCGCACCCACAAATCCTTTCCGCGATAACCCGACGAGCAACGGCACACCCAGACCATGGAACAATGTAAGCTGGTTCAACACATCAACATTATGCCGGAATGTCTTGCCGAAGCCTATGCCGGGGTCGACGATGATCTTGCTCCGCGCCACCCCCGCCCTTACACAAGCGGCAGTCCTCTCCTCAAGCGCGTCAAAGACATCCAGCGCTACGTCTTCATAAGTGGGGCTTAACTGCATGGTCTTGGGGTCGCCCTGCGCATGCATCAGCACGACGGAGCAACCGAGTTCGGCGATGGTTGCCGACCCTTTCGGATCGTGTTGAAGGGCCGAAACGTCGTTGATAATGACGGCACCGGCAGCGACGGCCGCGCGCATCACTTCCGCCTTCCGCGTGTCGCAGGACACCACATGGCTACCCTCAGCCAAACCTTCGATCACCGGTATGATCCGGCTAAGCTCCTCATTCTGCGCCACACCTTCGGAGCCAGGCCGGGTCGACTCCCCGCCCACGTCAAGAATATCCGCCCCTTCACTGGCAAGTGCGCGGCCATGCACGATGGCATCTTCTGCGCGAAAACTAAGTCCGCCATCCGAAAAGCTGTCCGGCGTGACATTGACGATGCCCATGATAAGGGGTCGGTCGAATGCCCGCGCACCGATGGGCGCGCGCGGCGTTTCGATTGCTGCAAAAGTCTCATCGCGCGGCAGATCGCCATAGGCCACGAACTGCCGGGAAATCGCCTTGCCTTCCCGCACGATGACTTCAGCTTGGTGAAAACAAATCCACGGCGATCCGCCAAGGCGACCTGCCCGGCCGTGCGCAAGAGATTGTCTCGCGTCGGCACCATAACCTAGCGCTGTCGGCCGGAGATATATCTTTTGCATCTATGCAGTCCGCGCTGACATCCGCCCGTTCTCAAGCTCAATCCGGCGTACCGCTCTTCCCCACTGCGTCATTCCAGCGAAAGCTGGAATCCAGCTTTCCGAATGAAACTGCACCTTGATATTTTTTTCACCGCCGACAGCGGGATTCCAGCTTTCGCTGGAATGACGAGATAGGGTGAGAGCGGCGTTGCCGGCCATGGACAATCTAGGTTTGCGGCTGCGGTTCCATGTCCGGTGCGCCGCCGCGCTTTGCGCCACCGGTGCTGGGAACAGAGGCCTGTGGCTTGCTCGATGTCTTGCCGCTGTCGCCGCCATCGTCGCGCTTGGGCGTAATGCCCTTTAGAAGATTGATGATCTCATCGCCCGATAAGGTTTCATATTCGAGCAGGCCCTTGGCCAGGATCTCAAGATCCTTGTTCTTCTTGGTCAGAATTTTGCGGGCCAGTGCGTGACCCTCGCTGACGATACGTTTCACTTCATCGTCGATTTTCTGGGCGGTGGCTTCCGAAACATTCTGGGTGCGCGACACGGAATGTCCCAGGAAGACTTCTTCCTGGTTCTCCCCATAGCTCACCGTGCCCAGTTCTTCGGAATAGCCCCAGCGCGTCACCATGGCCCGCGCTAGTCGCGTGGCCTGCTCGATATCCGATTGCGCGCCTGAGGTCACATTGTCTCGTCCGAAAGTCAGTTCCTCGGCGATGCGCCCGCCCATCATGATCGCCAGCCTCGAGGTCATCTGCGTAAAGTTCATGGAAAGCCTGTCGCCCTCGGGCAATTGCATCACCATGCCAAGCGCCCGTCCCCTCGGAATGATCGTGGCCTTATGCACCGGATCGGCTTTGGGAACATTGAGGGCCACCAACGCATGGCCCGCCTCATGATAGGCGGTGAGGCGCTTTTCATCCTCTGTCATAACAAGCGAGCGCCGTTCCGCGCCCATCATCACCTTGTCCTTGGCTTCCTCGAATTCCGCCTGTGTGACCATCCGCTTGTTGCGCCGCGCCGCCAGCAGCGCGGCTTCATTTACCAGATTGGCGAGATCGGCGCCCGAGAAACCAGGCGTGCCCCGTGCAATGACCTTTGTTTCGATGCCGGGCGCAAGCGGCACATTCCGCATGTGAACCTTCAAGATTTTTTCGCGCCCCATCACGTCCGGGTTCGGCACCACGATCTGCCGGTCGAAGCGCCCCGGGCGTAACAGTGCGGGGTCGAGAACGTCGGGCCGGTTGGTGGCCGCAATAAGGATCACCCCTTCATTCGCCTCGAACCCATCCATCTCGACCAAAAGCTGGTTCAGCGTCTGCTCGCGCTCGTCATTGCCGCCGCCAAGGCCGGCACCACGATGGCGGCCGACCGCGTCGATTTCATCGATGAAGATAATGCAGGGCGCATTCTTCTTGGCCTGCTCAAACATATCGCGGACACGCGAAGCGCCGACACCCACGAACATCTCGACGAAGTCGGAACCCGATATGGTGAAGAAGGGAACATTCGCTTCGCCCGCAATGGCGCGCGCCAGCAACGTCTTGCCTGTGCCGGGCGGGCCGATCAGCAATGCGCCTTTCGGAATCTTTCCTCCAAGCCGCTGAAATTTGTGCGGGTCCTTGAGGAAGTCGAC
>JBGTJO010000056.1:0-11910 GCA_041745135.1 Aestuariivirga sp.
GACGAGCCCCGCAAAGATGTCTCCAAAATTGCCGGTCGGTACGCAGAAGCTCACTTGCCGATCGGGGCTGCCGAGAGCAACCGCGGCCGTCACATAATAGACGATCTGGGCCATGATGCGCGCCCAGTTGATCGAATTGACACCGGCAAGATTCACATCGTCGCGAAATTTATGATCGTTGAACAGGCTCTTCACGATGGCCTGGCAATCGTCGAAGTTTCCGTCGACCGCGATGTTGTGCACGGCGGGCGAAGTCACCGTCGTCATCTGCCGGCGCTGCACATCGCTGACGCGGCCATGGGGATGGAGAATAAAGATCGACGCATGCCGGCTTGCCTTGAAGGCTTCAATCGCCGCTCCGCCGGTATCGCCCGACGTGGCGCCGATGATCGTGGCGCGAGCACCTCGCTTGGCCAGCGCCCAATCCATCAAACGGGCGAGGAGCTGCATCGCCACGTCCTTGAAGGCCAACGTGGGCCCATGGAAAAGCTCGAGCAGCCATTGATTGTGGTCGAGCTGCTTCAAAGGTGCTACGGCTGGATGGCCGAAATCGCCATAGGCCGAAGCCAGCATCGCCTTCAGTTCCTTGTCGGGAACGGCACCGGCGATAAACGGATGCAAAACGGTGAAGGCAACTTCCTCGTAAGGCGCGCCCTGCAGCTTTCGGATGGTGTCTGTGGAAAGTTGCGGCCAATGGGCAGGAACATAGAGCCCGCCATCGCGGGCAAGGCCCGTCAGCAATACATCTTCAAAGCCCAATTCAGGGGCTTCACCGCGGGTTGATTGATAGCGCAAAGAGTTAATCCTTTGAGGGTGCCTGCTCTAGCCGCAGGGGGCGCAGGCATCAAGCGCCGGGTTTTCTCATCTGACCGCGGATGAAGAGCCAAGCGATGACAGCCAGCGCCAAAGCCAGCGCGAACCAGGTGACGGCATATTGCAGGTGATTGTTACGGAGTGTTGCATGAAGCGTCACTGGGCGGGGAAAGCCGGTCTCGCCCGCCCTCGGGGCGACGTGAAGCACAAAGGGGGCCGGTGTGGCTGCCTGCGGCAGGGCTATGCTTTCCAGCATGGCGGACAAGTCCCACCAGAACCACGTATTGGCCTTGATATCGTTGTCGGGTGTGAAGGCACCGCGTCCTTCGCCATGGCTGCGGAGGATGCCGGTGACCTCCACTTCAGCAGAAGGAATGTTCTCGGCTCGACTGACGGGATCGCGCAGGGCGTCGGGCACAAGCCCACGATCGACGAGAAGTAAAAAATTATCGTCCGTTAACAAGGGCGTCACTATCTCCCAAGCCGGGCCGTTGAAAACCGCGATCAAATGCTTTTCGCTGTCGTGGAGAAACCTTCCTTTGGCCGAGACTTTCAAAAACTCGATGCTTTCTCCGCCGCGATGCAATTGGACGGCTTGGGAAAGATCAACCGGATCCGCCGCGCTGCGGCGATCGATCTCTGCGAGCAACGCCTGCTTCTGCGCGAGCCGTTGCAATTGCCAGGCGCCGAGCCCGCAGAGAATCAGAATACCGAGTGCGCTGACGATAAGGACCGGCCAGATCGAACGGGTCGTGGTCACCTGAGCTGTTCGCCTTCGCGAGCGTCGGTTTTCCATTGCTGGCACAGAAGCAGGCCTTTAACCGGCCTGAGCAGCACCATGGGCAAGATCACGAGCACCGGGAACGCGATCAGGACATGAACCCAGAAAGGCGGCGCGTAGGCGGCTTCTATGCCGAGGATCGATCCCACGCCGGCCACGCACACAAACAGCATGACGAACCACGCCGCGCCATCGCCGCTATCAGCGAAATCAAAGGACAGTCCGCAATTTGTGCAGGCTTTGGCGACCGTCAGATAACCGGAAAAAAGTTTGCTCCTGCCGCAGCGGGGGCATTTCCCGGCAAGGCCGGTCTTCAGGGGCGAAATATCCGGATAATAGTTATCGGTCATTCCGCTATTGCTGTCCGGTTGAGACAATAGGCACTCGGAAAACTTCCTCACTCCCGTCATGCCAGCGAAAGCTGGCATCCCGCTACTTCATTTGTACAACTGCCCCTGCTGAAAGCGGGATTCCGGCTTTCGCCGGAATGACGGGGTTAGGGTAACGTCATTCCGCAGGAATAACCGCTCCCGCCGACGCCCAGATATAGACGCAGGAGAACAGGAACAGCCACACCACGTCCACGAAATGCCAGTACCAGGCCGCCGCCTCGAAACCGAAATGCTGCTGCGGCGTGAAATGGCCGGCCAGGGCGCGGAACAGGCAGACGATCAGGAACAGCGTGCCGATCAGAACGTGGAAGCCGTGGAATCCCGTCGCCATGAAGAAGGTCGAGCCATAGATATTGCCCTCAAGCTCGCGGTTGAAGCCGAAATCCGCATGGGCGTATTCGTAAGCCTGTATGGAGGTGAACAGAATGCCCAGCGCAATGGTGGCGATAAGGCCCCATTTGAGGCCCTGACGGTCGTTGTTGAGCAGGGCGTGGTGGGCCCAGGTTACCGTGGTGCCGGAGGTCAGCAGGATCAACGTGTTGATCAGGGGCAGATGCCAGGGGTCGAGGATATGGGTGCCCTCGGGCGGCCAAACGCCCCCCGTTACCGCAACCCGCGAAGCTTGGATAGCTTCATCGGAGAACAGGCTGGCGTCGAAGAAAGCCCAAAACCAAGCCACGAAGAACATGATCTCGGAGACGATGAACATGATCATGCCGTAGCGGAGGTGAAGGCCGACGACCGGCGTATGGTCGCCCCGATGAGCCTCGATGATCACATCGCGCCACCACATGAACATGGTGTAGAGAATGCCCGCAAAGCCCAGGAGCATGACCCAGGGCCCGATCATGTCGTGCATCCAGAAGACGGCGCCGACGGCGGTGATGAATGCCGCGATTGCCCCCACGATGGGCCAGGGGCTCGGGTCCACCAGATGGTAGTCGTGATTTTTTGCGTGGGCGTCGGCCATTTCCTGCTCCGCTAGTTCGAAATTCCGCTGCCGGAGGTTGTTACCTGCGACACCGCCCGTGGCTTGTCCACCGGATAGAATGTGTAGGACAAGGTGATCTCCTTGATCGATCTGGTATCGGGATCGTCCTTGATCGCGGGATCGACGAAGAATACCACCGGCATGTCGACGCTCTCGCCGGGTCCAAGCGTCTGTTAGGTGAAGCAGAAGCATTCGATCTTGTTGAAATAGGCACCAGCGCTCACCGGGGTCACATTGAACACCGCCGTGCCGGTCAAGGGGCGGGTGGACGTGTTCTCCGCACTGTAATGCGCCAAGGTCTGTTCGCCGAGTTTCACCACGATGGTGTTTTGCGCGGCATGGAAGCTCCAGTTGAGACTTCCCGCCGTGTTGGCATCAAAGCGGATGCCAATCGATTGTGGCACCGCTTCCAAGGGCGCCACAGCGGCGCGTTGCGGCGTGCCTCCGAAACCCGTGACCTGGCAGAACAGCGAATAGAGCGGGACGGATGCGTAGGCGAGGCCCAGCATGGCAAGCGCGCCGCCGCCGGCGATTGCGGCCACGCGCCGGTTCTTGTTCTGAAAGGGAGTGGCCATCTCAAAGGCCTCGCAGCGAAACGTCGCCGCCAAGGCGAACGATCGTGGTCACGAAGAACAACACCACGAGCGCCACAAGGATGAAGGCGAGTGCCACTGCGCGCCTCCTGCGGTGGGTCATGTCCTGCGGGCTGAAGGGTTCCTGCGCCACGTTCATACAAACACCGGCTGGAGTTGCGCCAAGCCGAAAATCCGTTCGACCAGAATGGACGCGAAGATGAGAAAGAGCCACAGGATCGAAAAGCTAAACAATTTCTTGCACGCCCTCTCGGCCGCGATGCCCTCGCGCAGGCGATAAACTTGGAGGGCATGGTAGAGAAACGCCACGCCGAGGACCGCAGATGCAATTGCGTAGAACGGTCCCGCGATTTCCAGGACAACGGGAAGGAAAGTGATCGGAACAAGGCCACCGGAATAGATCAAAATCTGGCGGCGGGTTTCTGATCTCCCCGCAACGACCGGAAGCATGGGAATGCCCGCTTTCGCATAATCGCCGTCGCGCCACAGGGCCAAGGCCCAAAAATGCGGCGGCGTCCACATGAAGATGATGAGGAAGAGCGCAATCGAGCCCGCATCGACGGAACCGGTGACGGCGGCCCAGCCGATCAGCGGAGGAAAGGCTCCTGCCGCGCCACCAATTACGATGTTATGCGGCGTCGAGCGTTTCAGCCACATCGTGTAGATCACCGCATAGAAGAAGATGGTGAAGGCGAGCAGCGCACCGGCAACTGCATTTACGAGGAGCCCAAGCACCAGAACCGAACCCATGGCCAGCGTCAGGCCAAAACCAAGGGCCTCACCCGGAAGTATCGCGCCGCGCGGCACGGGCCTCGATCTCGTCCGCTGCATCACCGCGTCGATATCGGCGTCGTACCACATGTTGAGGGCGCCCGCAGCTCCGGCACCCACGGCAATCGCCAGCAGGGCCACCGCGGCAAGCCAGGGATGAATTGCTCCCGGCGCTGCAACGATGCCGACGAGCGCGGTAAAAATAACCAGCGACATGACGCGCGGTTTCAGCAGCGCGAAATAGTCGGCGACCGTGCCCTGCCCGCCCGGTGCTACGGCAATATTTGCGGGGGCCGCGTTCACTTACTTGATCACCGGCAAGGTGCTGAATTGATGGAATGGAGGCGGCGAGGGCAACGTCCACTCAAGCGTTGTTGCGCCAATACCCCAAGGGTTATCGGTGGCGGGTATTTTGCGGGCATAGGCCTGCACCACGCCGTAGAGGAAGATGAGCACGCCCACGGCCGAGATATAGGAACCGTAAGAGGACACTTCGTTCCATCCAGCGAAGACGTCGGGATAATCGATGTAGCGGCGCGGCATGCCGGCAAGGCCGAGGAAGTGCTGCGGGAAGAACAGCACGTTGACGCCAACGAAAGTCACCCAGAAGTGAATCTTGCCGACGATCTCGCTGTACATGTAGCCGGTGATCTTGGGGAACCAGTAGTACCAGGCGCCGAAGATGGCGAACACGGCGCCCAGCGACAGCACATAGTGGAAGTGGGCGACGACGTAATAGGTGTCGTGCAGGGCGCGGTCGACGCCGGCGTTGGCCAGCACCACGCCGGTGACGCCGCCCACGGTGAAGAGGAAGATGAAGCCCAACGCCCACAGCATGGGTGTCGGAAACTCGATGGAGCCGCCCCACATGGTGGCGATCCAGGAAAAGATTTTAACGCCGGTCGGCACCGCGATGATCATGGTGGCGGCGATAAAATAGGCCTGCGTGTCCGCATCCATGCCGACCGTGTACATGTGATGGGCCCAGACCACGAAGCCCACGACGCCGATCGACACCATCGCATAGGCCATACCGAGATAGCCGAACACCGGCTTCTTGGAGAAAGTGGACACAATCTGCGAGACGATGCCGAAACCTGGGAGGATCAAGATGTAGACCTCCGGATGGCCAAAGAACCAGAACAGGTGCTGGAAGAGGATCGGATCGCCGCCCTTGGAGGCGACGAAGAAGCTGGTGCCGAAGTTGCGGTCGGTGAGCAGCATGGTGATGGCGCCTGCCAGAACCGGCAGCGCGAGGAGAAGCAGGAACACGGTGACAAGGATCGACCAGACGAACAGCGGCATCTTGTGCAGCGTCATGCCGGGCGCCCGCATATTGAAAATGGTCGTGATGAAATTGATGGCGCCCAGGATCGAGGAGGCGCCGGCGAGATGGATGGACAGGATCGCGAAGTCCATGGCAGGGCCGGGCTGGCCCGTGGTCGAGAGCGGCGGATAAAGCGTCCAGCCGCCGCCCACGCCGCTAACTCCGGAGGGGCCTTCGACGAACATGGAAATCAACAGCAGCGCCAAGGCAGGCGGCAGAAGCCAGAAGGAAATGTTGTTCATGCGCGGGAAGGCCATGTCGGGCGCCCCGATCATCAGCGGCACGAACCAGTTTCCGAACCCTCCGATCATGGCCGGCATCACCATGAAGAAGATCATCAAGAGGCCATGGCCGGTGACGAACACATTATAGGTGTGCTTGCCCGCATCAATGGCCGCTTCGCACTGGGCAAGAGGCGTTGCGCCGCAATCCACGCCGGTGCTGAGCATGGAGGCAAGGCCGTGGAAATACTGGATGCCGGGGTTCTGCAGCTCAAGGCGCATGGCGATCGACAGGGCGGCGCCGATCAATCCGGCGAAAATCGCGAACCACAGATACATCGTGCCGATGTCCTTGTGGTTGGTGGAATAGACATAGCGCCGCCACCCGGTCGGATGGCCGTGATCATGGTCGGCGGTTGCAGCGTATGCCATATCTTTGCCTCGTGATCAGTTTTGCGCCAGCTGCGCTGCCGGCTTGATCGTGCCCAGGAAGTTTTTCAGCGTGGCATCGTCGGGCGCGGTTTTTTGCAGCGCGGCCCAGGCTTCGTACTTATCCTGTGGGACGACCCAGAGTTCGATGGGCATATAAGCGTGATCCTTGCCGCAGAGTTCCGAGCACTGGCCGTAATATACGCCCTCCCGCTTGGCGCTGAACCAGTCTTCATTCAAGCGCCCGGGAACGGCATCGATCTTGAGGCCGAAAGCCTGGATGGTCCAGGCGTGGATGATGCCCTCGGGATCCGAGGTCACGATCAGCTTCACGATCTTGTTGACCGGCACCACCACGGGAACGTCGGTGGCGAGGAGATAGGGCACACCGTCCTTCGCCGCCTGGTCGCGCGGCTTCAGATACGCCGTGAAGCTAACATCGGCCGCACCCTCGGTCACCCCTAGATCGGGATATTCATAAGTCCAGCTCCAGTTCGGCTGGCCGATAATCTTCAGCGTCATGTCGGCGTTGTTGGGAATATCGCGCTGGTAATAAAGGAGACGAAACGATGGAATGGCGATGATCACCAGAATGATGATCGGAATGACCGTCCACAACACCTCGACCACGGTGTTGTGGGTGGTCCTCGAAGGGATGGGGTTGGCGCGGGCATTGAAGCGCACCATCACATAAACCATGAGCCCGAGGACGAAGAGCGTGATGACCGTGATGATCGGCATCAAAATGACATTGTGCAAAAAGTGAATGTCCTCGGCCACGGGCGTTACCGCCTCGAGCAAGCCCATCTGCCAGTAATCGGCATAACCCCTGTCGGCCAGGGCCACAGAGGGAAAGGCCCCGCTTGCGGCGGCGGCGAGCAACAATTTACCAGTGTTCGCGATCTTCATCCTCGCCCTTTCCCGACCCGCCAGACGGGTAGCGCAGCATGGCCGGGTTGTGAACCATAATCATAAGGCACCTGCAATGAAGGCAGGCGCGGCAAAACGTCATTGCGCGGATGGCCGGAATTCCGCCCAATTCTTCGCCGAAACCCGGTGACCGCTCGACAACCGGTGGGGAATTCACGGTTGTTTAGTCGCCGCCCGGGGGCTAAGAGCCGCCGCAACATGAACCATAACCAAAAAGGTCCAGCCGTGCGAATCAGCTCCGTACTTAGTCTTGCCGCAGCCTCCGTATTCGCTTTGTCGATGGGCATCAGTCACGATCGGGCTGTCGCGCAAACAAAGCAGCCGGCGCAAAAGCAGTTTGGCCCGCGCGCCAACGCGAAGCCTGCCCAGGGAGCAGCGCCCGCGGCAGCGGCAGCGGCAGCGGCGGCGGAAGTCGTATCCACACACGGCAAATGGAAGATTCAATGCGAAACCGCGAAGGAAGGACAAACCCAACGCCAATGCGGCATGGTGCAGGGAGCCCAGAATGAGAAGAACCCCAAAGCCGGGCTGACGCTCGTCATCGTCAACACCAAACAGGCCGATAAAGCCGTCACCATGATGCGCGTCATGGCCCCCATCGGCGTCTACCTGCCGACAGGGGTGGCGCTTGAGATCGATGGCGCCGCGGTTGGCCGAGTGCCCTTTACCCGCTGCATGCCGCAGATCTGCATCGCTTTTGCAGAAGCTTCGCCGGAAACCCTAGGGAAGCTCAAGAAGGGCACGGAAGCCAATTTCATCGTCTATGAGGCGCCGGGCATCGGCCTGCCCATGAAGATGTCGCTGGAAGGCTTTTCGGCCGGGCTCGCAGCACTCGACAAGCTCTAAGGCTGGCCGGGAGGGCTTGCGTCGCCTATCTTAGGTGTTCTTTGCCGAAAGGACCTCCCGTGCCAGCGACGCCAAGTATCTCTCTCCTCGACGACACGGCCCTGAGCCGCGACCATGCTCTCGCCATCGTCGCCAACACCCTGCACCAGGCCGATGACGGCGAATTGTTTCTCGAACGGCGTCAAACTGAAAGCCTCGTCTATGACGACGGCAAGCTCAAATCGGCGAGCTTCGATGAATCGCAAGGTTTCGGTCTTCGCGCCATCAGCGGCGAGACGGCGGCCTATGCCCATGCCACCGAGTTTTCCGAAGCAGCACTGAAGCGGGCCGCGGAAGTTTGCGCAACGGTGACGCGAGGCGGCCCCGGCGGAACCGCGGCACTCTCCCCTCCCCGCAGCAACACCAGGCTTTACGCCGACACCAACCCCGCGGCGGCGCTGACATTTCCCCAGAAGATCGAACTGCTGCAGAAAGCCGACAGCTTCGCGCGTGGGCTTGATCCCCGCGTGCAACAGGTCTCCGTATCGCTGGCTTCGGATTGGCAGGCTATCGAGATCATCCGCGCGGACGGCGGCACCTACCGCGATGTCCGCCCGCTCGTGCGCCTCAACATCTCGGTTGTATCCTCAAACGGCAAAGAGCAGGGCCAGGGCAGCCATGGCATTGGCGGTCGCGGAGAGCCGCTCAGCTATTTCACGGATGACGTTTGGCAGGGCGCGGCACGCGAGGCGCTGCGGCAAAGCCTCGTGTCGTTGGAAGCAAAACCGGCGCCTGCAGGCGAGATGGACGTCCTGTTGGGACCCGGGTGGCCCGGCATTCTTCTGCATGAGGCGGTGGGCCATGGGCTTGAAGGGGATTTCCACCGCAAGAAGACGTCGGCTTTCGCGGGCCTCATGGGCCAGCGCATCGCCTCCAAAGGCGTCACCATTGTCGATGACGGCACGATTCCGAACCGGCGCGGTTCGATCAGCATCGACGATGAAGGTACGCCATCCAATTGCACGACGCTGATCGAGGACGGCATTCTCGTGGGGCTTATTCAGGACCGGCTTAACGCCCGTCTCATGGGTGTCGCTCCCACCGGCAATGGCAGGCGGCAATCCTTCGCGCACGCGCCCATGCCGCGCATGACCAACACTTATATGCTCTCGGGCAATAAAAACCCTGAAGAGATTCAGAGATCCATCAAGCGCGGTCTCTATGCCAAATCCTTCGGCGGCGGCCAGGTCGATATCACTTCGGGCAAATTCGTTTTCTCCTGCACCGAAGCCTATCTCATTGAGGATGGCAAAATTACCACGCCGGTGAAGGGTGCAACACTCATCGGCTCCGGCGCCGATGCGCTCACGCGTATCTCGATGGTGGGTAACGACATGGCGCTCGATCCTGGTGTCGGCACCTGCGGCAAGCAGGGCCAGGGCGTTCCCGTGGGCGTCGGCCAGCCGACGCTTCGCATCGACCGGCTTACGGTAGGTGGAACCGCGGCCTGATCCATGCCGCCCCGGCTCGTTCTCTTCGATCTCGATGACGTGTTGTGCCGCCATGACCTCGGTTGCAGGCTCCGGGCGTTATCGCGGCTGAGTGGTAAACGTCCGCGCGACATTCGCGCCGCCGTCTGGGATTCAGGTTTCGAGGACGAATGCGATGCCGGTGGTTTCGCTGACCCGCTGAACTATCTTTCAGAATTCGGGACGCGCATCGGCCATCCCATTACTTGCATCGAATGGATCGCCGCCCGCCGGGAATCGATGACGCCTAACCATGAAGTGCTGGAACTGGCACAACGCATCGCGGAGCGGGCGAGGATCGCGATCTACACAAACAACGGGCCTTTGCTGAAGCTCCATCTTCGCGAACTCTTCCCCGAGGCTGCCGCGATCTTCGCGGATTGCTATTGTTCTTATGAGCTAGGCATGAAGAAGCCGGATCCCAATAGTTTCATTCACTTGCTCCGAATGCTTGATGTTCCGCCGCAAGATGCCTGGTTCATCGACGACAAGCTTTCAAATGTGGAAGGGGCCCGCATGGCGGGGCTGATCGGGCATCACTTCCGATCTTACGAATTGCTCGCCGCCGATGCGAAGACGCTGGGGCTGATCGAGTGACCGAAGCCCGCTTCGTCACCGGCTCCACGATGCGCCATGTGGTGATCATGACGTTTACCGGCGCGCTCGGCTTGATGGCGCTGTTCCTTGTCGACCTCGCCGATCTGTTCTTCCTCAGCCTGCTGAACCAGACGGAAATCACTGCGGCGGTGGGCTACGCGGGGACCATCGTTTTCGCGAATCTGGCGATCAGCCTCGGCAGCGGCATCGCCGCGGCCGCACTTGTCGCGCGCAACCTCGGCGCCGGGCTAGCGGCGCGAGCCAGGGAGTTTGCCGTCAGTTCGCTCATGTTCTCGCTTATCATCTCGGGAGCCACGACGGTAACGATCGCTGTCGCCTCGCCCTGGCTGCTCGATCTTCTCGGCGCCAGGGGCGAAGCCAAATATTTGGCGCAGCTTTTCATTTGGACGCTTACGCCCGGTTATGTGCTGCTAGCGGGCGCCGTGTGCTGTTCGTTTATCTTACGCGGCCTCGGCGATCCCAAGCGGGCCATGTACATCACGCTCTCGGCGGCGATCGTTACCGCCGTGGTCGATCCCATTTTCATCTTTGGGTTCGGCTGGGGCATTCAGGGTGCGGCGGCGGCGAACGTGCTGGCCGATGTGGTGGCGTTCGGCATCGGGCTCCATGGTGTCGCTCGCGTGCACAACTTTCTCGCGCCGCTGCGCCTGGCAAACCTTCGCCGCGACCTCTCTGAAATCGTCGAGATCGCCGCTCCCGCGATCCTCACGCAGCTGGCCACACCTTTCGCCAACGCCTATGTAACGCGCTCAGTCGCTCCCTTCGGCGATGAGGCTGTGGCGGCCTCGGCGATTATCGGCCGCGTGGTGCCGGTCGCCTTCGGCATCATCTTCGCACTGTCAGGATCGGTTGGGCCGATCATCGGCCAGAATTTCGGGGCGCGGAAGTTCGACCGCGTACGCCAGACGCTGACGGATGGATTGGTCTTCTCCGCCATCTATACGGTGATCACATCGCTGTTGCTGTATGTGTTCCGGCACGAGCTGGCCGAAGGGTTCCGGGCGTCCGGGCGCACCGTCGATATTGTGGTGTTTTTCTGCACGTTCATCGCAGCGAGCTGGGCCTTTGCGGGAGCCCAGTTCGTTGCCAATGCGGCCTTCAACAATCTTGGCCGGCCCAATCTTTCCACTTGGTTCAACTGGGGCAAGGCTACGCTTGGCACCATTCCCTTTGCCATCTACGGTGCTACGATTGCTGGTCCCGAAGGCGTCCTGGCGGGCACCGCCATCGGCTCCGTCATCTTCGGCGTAGCCTCCGTTTTTGCGGCCTACAACATTGCCGGTGGCATCGCCGCAAAACAGGCAATGCCACCCGCGTCTTAGAGAACCCTTTTTGCGTTGCGGCAGCTCTTCCGGAAGGAACGCTCTTCCAGGGCAAGGGCGGCATTCATCGTCAGTGGCAGCCCCGCCGCCCAGGTGATATCCTCCCTGGCCACGCCAATATCGCGAAGCATGTAATCGTCGAAGCCCTCAAGCTGAGCGACGGTCCGGCGGGAGCGCCAGTTGCGGAACCAGCGGGTGATCCAGGCGCCACCCCCGGCATCGCTCAAGGATAGGGCGCGGTTTAATGTATAGTCTCGCATGGCGGTCTCCTTTCATTTCTGATGATCTCAATTTGGCGGATTTCTATTGATTTATCCAACGAATGTATTTTATAGTACCCATCAGCGTAACTGATGGATTGACCCCAT
>JBGTJO010000057.1:0-11382 GCA_041745135.1 Aestuariivirga sp.
TAGAGCCATGGCCTTCGTTAACGGGGCTTTAACCCTGTTTGCCGTTAACGTCGAAGGTTCAATGATGATCTCCTGCCCGTCCTGCGCCACGCGTTACGATATGCCGGCCGCCCGGCTCGCGGCCGAAGGCACCATGATCAAGTGCTCCGCCTGCGGCCAGAGCTGGCTCGAGGGCCGCGCCATCGAGGTGGCGAGCATGCCGCTAAACCAGATGCCCGTGCCTGCCGGCCAGTCCGAGTCCGATGCGGAAATTAGCAGACTGGTAGAGGCTGCCCGGGAAGCGCGGAGCAATTTTGCCCTGATGCGGCGAAAGCGCCAGCGCCACATGGCGAGTTGGGGCGCCTTCGCGGCAGCGATAATGGCCCCGTTGATCCTCGCTGCAATATTTCCAGAGGCGGTGGTGCGCGCCGCTCCCGCCGCGGTCAGGGCCTATGCGGCGGCGGGAAAAGACGTCAATATCTACGGTATCGCTATCCGCCGCATCGAAATGCAGCACATGGTGGTTGATGGCGTTCGCGTCATCGCCATTAAAGGCGAACTCGTCAACATCTCCCGCAGCGATCGCAAAATCCCTTCCCTCCGCTTCGGACTGCGCGACGACGCCTATGCCGAGGTTTACAAATGGACGCTCGATTCCGGAGCCCGCCCGCTCAGGGCGGGCGAAGCCACCAATTTCGTGACCCGCGTCGCTTCGCCCCCTGAAACCGCGAAGCACCTGCAAATTCGTTTTGCCCATGCGGACGAAATCGGCTCAACTCTTTCTCCATGAGTGAGATCACGATCGACGGCCATCGCATTGGGGTTCTGTTCTCCGCCGCCGACATCGCCGAACAGATCACCGTCATGGCGAGCGCCATCGCCGCCCGAAGGCCGGAGCGCCTGCTGGTCGTGCCGATCCTGAAAGGCAGCTTCGTGTTCGCCGCCGATCTCATTCGCGCCATGCACCACGCGGGCCTATCGCCGGAAGTGGACTTCATGATCCTTGCCAGCTACCGCGCCGCCATGAAATCGGCGGGCCGCGTCGAGGTCCTGCGCGACGTTGAATCGGATGTGAAGCACCGCGACGTCCTGCTCATCGACGATATCCTCGAATCCGGCCGCACCTTGGCTTTCGCCAAGGACCTGATCGCCGCGCGGGGCGCCGGGACCGTGCTCACTGCCGTCCTGCTCAACAAGCCCGGCCACCTTGCGGCAAATATCAAAGCGGATTTCCAGGGCTTCATGTGCCCCGACAAATTCGTGGTAGGTTACGGCATGGACATGGCCCACCAGTTCCGCGAACTCCCCTTCGTCGGCCATGTTCTGAGCGCTGAGGCCTAGCCCGCGCCGCCTCAACTTGGCCCGGTTTCAACGCGACAAGCCGGGCCATGAAAAAGCTGCTCTGCCTTATAGCCTTGCTTCTTGGCTCCATCCTTCAGCCAGCCGGCGCCCAGACGCTCGACAGTTCGAACTTCACCATCGAATGGCAGGTGGCGAATCGCTTTCGCCTGTTCCGCGATGCCGCCTTCTTCAAGCTCCACGAGAATGCCTGGCGCGAATATCTCTTCCACGCCTCAAGGCTGAAACTTTCCGAGGATGGCCGCGCCGACTATGTCAGCCGCACCTCTGTGTTGGGCTCCGAACACGTGCTCAATGACCGGCGCGTGGCCTTCACCGACACGCCGCGCAAAGATTTCGACTGGCGAGGCTGGGCGGCGGAGAGCGAAGGCAAGCTCTGTTATGATCCTGAATCCCGCCGCCACGACGCCTGCGGTGGCATCGACGATTATCTTAATCCGAAGAGCCACGACATCGAGCTTTGGCTCGAATCCGTAGGCGCCGTTCCCTTGCCGCCAACGGCGCAATGTGAATGGCGCATTGGCGGCGAACTCGTGGCGCGTGCCGCCTGTGGCGAAAGGGTAAGCGGCCCAGGCATAGCATTGCCTTATCCCGGCGGCGCGGAGATTTCCGTGAACGTCGTGGGGGAACAGCCAATCACCGCGCCAGCCAAGGTGCGCGACATTCTCGTTGCGAGTCTGGGCGACAGCTTTGCCTCGGGCGAAGGCAATCCCAATCGCCCCGCCGAATTCAGCGACGCCAAGCGCCATCGCAACCTCTATCCGCTCCGCAACGAAAATTCCGTGGCAGGATCGGCGGTGTGGACTGATCAATTGTGTCACCGTTCGCTTTATGGCCAGAACCTCCGTGCGGCGCTTCAACTCGCCGTGGAGAACCGTGAGCTCGCAATTACCTTTCTCGATTATTCCTGTTCTGGAGCCGGCATCGATGAGGGCATTCTCGGCGGCCAATACTATGTAGAGCGCGAAGCCATCGCCGAAACGGCATCCAGGCCCACCGCCCGTCCGCTGTCAGGCGGAGCCAAGGATTCGCAGATCTACCGCCTGCTGCGCGAACTCTGCCAGGAGAAGCCCGAGGAAAAGCGCGGCCTCTGGGCATGCCCCGACAACAGATTCCGGCGCAATCTCGACTTCGTCTTCCTTTCCGTCGGCGGCAATGACATCGGCTTTTCCAGCGTTATCGCCTGGGCGGCCCTGCGTGGCGGGGTATCCTCGACGATCGCCGCATTTTTCGGCGCCACGGTTTCGGCGGAAGATTTCGTGACACGCATGCGCGAGGTGTTGCCCGATGCTTACGCGCGGCTCGCCAAGGCCTTCGAGACGGCGCTTCCGCTCTATTCCGCCGATGACGGCGTGTTCGATCCCTCGCGCATCGCGCTCACCGCCTATCCCGATCTTGTCACCAACGAGCGCGGCGGCCTTTGCGAAGCTTATGATGGCGGCGATGGCGATGAAGACCGCTTCCCCGCCAACCAGTCGCTCGACATGTTTTCCTCCTGGCTGGTGGCGAGCCAGGACCGCCTGAGCGCCGTCCACGATCAGCTGCCCAAACTCTTCATCCGCATGCGCGAATTGGCGGAAGATCACGGCTGGACCTTCGCGGGCCACGCCTATGCCGACAAGATGTTCGAAGGCCGCGGCTTCTGCGCGCGCAATCCCGAACGCCCGGGCGACCCCGCCGAAGCCCTGATCATTCCCTGCTGGGGCAAGGCCGAGCGCGAAACCGCAACCTGCGAATCGAGCTGGTCCGGCAAGGAGCGTGAATGGCGGCCCTACAACCCGGCGACCCAGAACTTCCCCTACGCCTCGCGCCAGCGCTGGGTCAGGAGCTTCAACGACGCCTATATGGTGATCAACCAGAAGGTCGTGGACCGGGCCGGAAAGATTGATGAAAAAACCTCAGCCGGCGTCTTCTCCGAAACCACCGGCGCCTTGCATCCAACTGCCGAAGGCCACGCCGCCATGGCCGATGCCTTGCTGCTCAGCGTGCGGCCGATGATACAATCGATTGTCGAGCAGCAGCCGGCGGAGAGCGCCCTGCGATAGCCCTGGAAAGAAAGTCGTGTGAAAAGGTGAATCGTCACCGTGAAAGACCATGCAGCGCGGTTACCGTGATACGCGGACCGAACCGGCGGGGCGGTACTTCGATCCCGATTTCAAGCCCAAACGAATTGAGGCGCCCAGTACAAGGCGCCCCGATTATCTCTTTGATTGTTAGGCGGAGTTAAAAATAAAAGCTTATGCCGCCCCGGACGACAATGACGTCCTCGAACTCGACTTCCTCGCCGGTATCGGCATCGCTGATATCCTCAAGACTCTCGTCTTCGCCGAAAAAGTAATAAAGTCCTTCGGCCCTGAGACGGATGCTGTCGGTCATGGCAAATTCCACGCCGCCGCCGACCACGCCGCCAATTTCACCGAATTTGACTTTCCCGTCAGTTGCACCGGTTCCGGTGATCTCGTATTCCGCGTCGGGTATGGCAACGCCGGCCGTCGCATATAGCAGCACGTCGTCAAGCGCGATACCAAGTCTTCCGCGCACGGAGGCCAAAAGATCGACTTCGCCCGATTGCACTTCGCTTTCGGCGCCGTCTGAGCCCTCACTGGCCGCATTCTCGGAATCGTCGATGTCGGTAAGGCTGACATCGCCCTCGATGCCGAACACAATGCTGTCCATCTGCCAGTTGAAACCGCCATGAACGCCGTAAACGACGCCTTCGAGATCGAGATCTTCGGCAAAGAGTTGAGATTCGGTGTCTGTTTCATCATAGGCGCCGCTCATATCGGCCCAGCCATAGCCCAGATGACCGCCGAGATAAAATCCGCTCCAATCGGTCATGGGTTCGTCAACGATGATGTCGGCAGACTGCGCCGCTGCTCCCATGGCAAGAAACATGGCGATCGCCGCTGCACCGCTCAAAAGGGTCTTTTTCATGAAACTGTCCTCCCCGTATCCCCTTAGTTGCTCCGATGGTAGCGGGTGTTTTTTGGCGAAACAAGCTATGGTCAGCGGCGAGCCATAAAGCGAGTTGCTCAAGCGATTGGTGTAACTATATGAAAACACGGCGTTCCTAGGATCGAGATCGTTGATATGCCTGTGACTTTCCCGCCACAATGAAACAAGATTCGTCGCAACCCGCCGATCCGCTGCTCCAGATCCACGCCAGATTGCGCGAGGCGGAAGCGCTGCGCCAAGCCAAGGCGCTGGACAAGGCGCAAGCCATATGCGCCGATCTTCTCAAAGCGCATCCCGACTATGTAGGCGCTTTGCAAACACTGGGCCTGGTCCACGCCGACCGGCGTGAATACGAAGCAGCGCGCCTCAATTTGAGCCGCGCCGCAATGCTCAATCCGCGGGATTGCAAAATCCTCACCGCACTTGCCGGGGTGTACCTCAAGCTCAAGGCCAGCGAAATGGCCATGCGTACGCTGGAACAGGCCCGGCGCATCAAGCCGGAGGATGCCAACATTCTCGCAACGCTTGGCGAAATTTATCGCGAGGAGCGGGAATATGAGCTCGCCGCGAAAGCCTACGAAAAGGCCCACATGCTCGATCCGTCCCTCGGCCTCATACGACTTGGCCTTGGTCACAGCCTCATTCATCTTGGGCGCTTCGCCGAGGCAGCAAAGATATTCAACGCTCTTGTTCATGAGGGCGGGGGCGGCCACGCTGCGGTTGCTGCTCTCAGCCATTTGCCTTCGCAATTTGTCGAAGTCGATCTGCTGCGGGCGGTCGAAGAGGCCCGGCCCGCGCCTACCCAGCCGCAAGATGATGCTAAAGCAACACTTGCCTTCGCCAGAGCCACAGCGCTCGACAATGCGAAGCGGCATCAGGAAGCTTGGCGCGAGCTCTCAGCCGTCAACGCCCGGATAGCCGTCACGCTCACCGAGGTATTGAGAAAGGACGAACGGTCGCACGCGAAACTTCTCGATTTGCTGAATACGCTCACCAGGAATCCGCGCATTCCCCGTGACGAGGCTCCCTGTCAGTCGCTGTTCATCCTGGGGCCTTCGCGATCCGGAAAGACAACCATGGAGCATCTTGCAGCGCATCTCCCCGGCTTGCGGCGCGGTTATGAGAATCCGATCGTCGAGAACGCGACCCGCCGCACCTTTCAGGGCGCCGGTCTCATTACGCGCGGAAAGCTGGTTGAGCTGCCGCCCCAACTCGACCCGGTCTTTCGCCAAAACTATCTCGAGGACCTCAAGGAGCGTGCGGGAGAAGCCCGCATATTCACCAATACCCATCCCGGCCGCATTGCCGATGCCTGGCGTCTTGCCGTTGCTGTTCCAGGCGTTCGCTTCATCTTCGTCAAGCGCGAGCCTTACGATCTCGCCCTTCGCATCTATATGAAACACTATCGGTCGGGGAACGCCTACGCCTACGACCTTGCCGCAATTTTCCGTTACATCGACTGGTATCACGCGGTGATGGATGGGATCGCCGCGCGGTTTCCGGAACTCGCGCGCATCATCTCCTACGAGGACATGATAGCCGATCCGCGCGCAGCGCTTGCAACCGCTGCGCAACTTTGCGGCCTGGCTGTGCCCGATTGCCCGCTACCGGATCTTGGCGACGACCGCGGGGCCGCCGCGCCCTATCGCGAGCTTATGGATGCCGCTCTTTCGGCTTAACAAGCAGCAGCGCCACCCCCGCAATAAGCACCGTTGCGCCGAGCACGCCCGCGAGCGCCACGACCCCGATGCGGTCGGTCAGGAAGCCGAACGCGAACAGCACAACAGCGGCGGCAACAGTGCTGACCATGACCTGCACCGAGATAACCGTCGCCCGGTGCTCCGATTCGATATAGCGATTGGCATAGGCGCTGGCGAGCGGCCTGAGGAAGCCCTGCAGGAAGCCATAGACGATGAGGATCGGCACTGCGAAGGTGCTGGCGATGAGGCCGAGCGCCAGAAGGCTTAAACCCAGCGCTATGATATTCCCCCAGAAGGCCGCGTTTTCGCCGAGCCGCTCCGTCACCTTCTCCGACCACGCGCCGCCAATCGCCTCGCTTATGAACATGAGCGGCAGGATGAAGGCGAACTGGCTGACGCTGAAGCCGACCTCGATCAGATAGGGCTGATAGGAACTGGCGAATGTGTAGGAGACCGCGAACACGATCGCCAACGCTCCCATGCTCCACAGCACGAAGCGGTTGTTGAAAGCCTTGCTTGCTCCCTCTCGCATTTGCCCAACATAGCGCCCGGCGGAAAAGCGTTGCTTCCTGGCGGTTTTCGGCTCCGCGTAAAACATCATGACGGGAATGGCCATAGCGAACGGAATGGCCGAGGCAAAATACGGCAGCCTGAAATATTGCACAAACAGCAGCGGCCCCACGATGCCAGCCAGCGCCAGGCCGACGATGGAGCAGGAAAGCGCCCGGCCGGTGACCCGGTGAAACAGCTTGTCGTCCTTGAGGCTGTCATACAGCATGGCTTCCGAAGCGCCGGAGATCAGCGAAAAGCCAAGCGCCCAGATCAGCGAGCTTAGGAACAGGTGCAGGAAGTTCTGCGCATTGCCGGTGGCGATCGCAGCGATAACGAGCGTCACCAGCCCGGCAAGCAGCGTCTTTTTCCGCCCCAGCAAATCCGCCAGCGCCCCGCTTGGAACCTCGAACAGCACGAACATGAGCATGTAAATGGCATCGAGCGTGAAGATCTGGGCATAGGACAAGCCCAGCTTCTGCTCGAACAGCACCGTGGTCCCGGTCGCGATATAGAACCCGGTGAGAAAGCTGAACGCATAGTAGAGATAAACATTCCGCCGCTGCGCGGTTGGTATTTTCGCGCGGGCGGCGGCAACGGGCTTCGCGAGCTTATCCAGCCCGGTCGTCAAAGGCCGATGACGGCAGGAATCACTGGATTGGGAATGCGCCATGAATAGCCTCAAGAACGGGCCGCGCATTAAGCAGCAGCACCTTTCAATGGTCAACGCGTGGGAAAAGGCCCAGGTTCTCATTCACCGTTCATGCGCTGGAAGAGGCATAGTTCTGGAACACCATGCCGATGCCTCGCCTATGCGGCGGCACCCTGTTGATGGGCTCGCCGTTCAGGAAAATTTTGGCCCATGGGTCGCGGCCTCGAAGCCCGCGAGCATGAGCAGCGTCGTCGTCTTGCCGGAGCTGACGACGAGGGGTTCTGCACATTCACGAAGCGGACCATGGGCTGGCCGCTGGAAGTGGTGTCCGCCATCCTCGCCTAGACCAAAACGATGATATTCCGCGCCGCAAAAAAGGGAAACGGAGAATTTCCCGAGCCGTTAAGGAGTGTGAGTCGACGTGGCAGCATCTGCCTCTAATGTGAAATCTCGCATACCCGCATTGGTTTTATCTGAAATTTTGATAATCCTTTTATCCCCAGTCACACTGACGGTAGCTTTGAATTCGTGACTGTTACTCCTTGTCAGCTTCGTCACGGTAAACAGCCTTCCCAAACCGTCACCGGACGCCAGCATGTGAACGTTAATGTGTTCCTGATCCCACCCGGGGTACTGCACGATTGCACCCTGTAACTTGTGGATATAGTCCGCCGCATATGCTTGTAGAGCAGAATCCATATCGACCGGTTCACTCGCGGGCAGTTTCCTAATGCATGTAAGCAATTCTCCGTATCGAGTATCTAACTCATGATCCAACGCGCCCGTTGATAAGAGTTGAATTTCGGAATCAACGGCTTTGACTTTTAGTGACTCTTCGAGTTCGAATCGGTTTCCATTGTAACTAGGCAAATAGTTTTCAAGTGCGCCGCCGGGAATAAGAATAATATTCTTGGTGGCCAACGTATCTGTAATTTTTTTGAGTCGACCTTCGAGATCAATAATATCCTTTTTGCCAACATTCAAAATCATATTCTCGCGCCGATGCGCCATCTCAATGAGAAACGCAACGCGGGCCTTCGCGAAGTCTTTAGGATTTGATTTTACATCGAGGGTAAGAACATAATTTCTGAGTTCGGCTAATGCAGGGTCCTGGGTGTTAATGACCTTGTCGATCATAATAGTAAGTGCTTTCTCGAATTCGCCACAGTATTTTCCAAAATCCTGCCCAACACCTAGTTGAGCCAAAAATTCTACAATCGTCCCATCGTTCTTGATGCACTGCTTGAGATTTCCGAAAAAGAGACTGTCGAGGTCGTAAACGAAGTAAGCTTTCTTGCCGAACTGCTGGCACAACTCGATGTATTTGGTAACTTCTTCCTTCCCTCCAACATCAATGATGCAACTGCCGGCGGCAGTGATGGATTTGTTGCGCCTTTGTTGAAAAGCCTCGATGAACATTGCATCTAGTATACCCTCGACAAAAATTGGGTTATCGGAAAAGAACAGCTGCTTATGGTGAACACTGAGGCGGGACAACATCGGAGAAAACTTGGCTCTTGCTGCTTCTGTTGTATCCAGCATAATCTTTGGAACCGTGTGGTCCGCCGAGAATGAAATAATGGAGGCCAGATCATCAAAAGACCGCAGGTCGATCATGAAAGGCGAGTGAGTGATTATGAAAACGCCTTTCCGAGAGCTTCCGACATGGGGGATTGCTGCGATCTTTCGGACTTCCTGCAGAAGAAATGCCTGATATTGGGGATGTAGATTCAGTTCTGGCTCATCAATAATCAAGTACTGTTGTTGATCGTCGTATAGATGCGTCAGCAATACTAGGAGTTCGCGTATGCCGTGACATTCTTCCCTATCTAACCGATAGCTATTTCCTGTGGTGTGCAGGACATAAGGAACTAAATTGCCCGAGTCCCAATCCAGTCTGATAGTGCGAGAAAACAAACTGGAAAGGGTAGCCTCTATTCTCAATCGAATTTCCGGCCGCTCTGCGAGAATAATAAACGTATCAATTGCGGAACCAAAATTAGCCCCGATTCCTTTGTACTGACTGAAGTACGCTTTAGGAAAACCGTCGGAAAAACGATCGCCATATATTCCTCCCAACTCAACACTCATAAAATTCAGGCGATCGGTTCCCAGTAGGCGAGTGTTTCCTAATACGTCTTTTAGTCGTTGAGCAAATCTAGATTTGCCGCTTCCATTCGGTCCAACCAAAAAACAGATCGCGCCAAAACGCGCAATTTTGAACTTGCAATTGACCCAAGGTGTGGGCAGGTCAAACTCTAGTTCCTTCTCAATCATCGGCTCAGCCTCTTCAAAGACTATGGAGAGTAAAGCAAGGCTGACATACAGCCATCGGGCGCGAACAGCGCGGAGTCAGGTCGGACTCTATGAAAAACTGGAGCGGGCGAAGGGATTCGAACCCTCGACCCCAACCTTGGCAAGGTTGTGCTCTACCCCTGAGCTACGCCCGCTTGGGAAGAAGCCGGCTCTTGGCCAGCGAGGTCAGGCGTTATTGCGCAAGGCAAAAGCAAATGCAAGAAGAACCGCCCCGCCTCCGGAAGCCCTCCCCATGCCCGCCACGCGCGACCAATTGCTTGCCCGGTTCAAGAGCCTCGGGCTTGAAACGCCGGTGACCGAGCATCCGCCGGTCTTCACCGTGGAGGAGGCTCGCGCCCTCCGCGGCACGATCCCCGGCGGCCATTGCAAGAACCTGTTTCTCAAGGATGAGAAGGGCGAGGTGTGGCTCATCGTCTGCCTCGAGGATGCGCGCGTCGATCTGAAAACGCTGCCGCCCAGGATCGGCTCGAAGCGGCTCTCCTTCGGCAAGGCCGATCTGCTCATGGAAATCTTAGGGGTAGAGCCAGGCTCGGTCACGCCCTTCGGCCTCATCAACGACACCGCCAAGCGCGCCCATGTGATCCTCGATGAAGCCATGATGCGCGAGGAGCTGCTGAACTATCATCCCCTCCGCAACGATGCGACGGCAACCATCCGCTCCGCCGATCTCGTGGCCTTCATCCGCTCCTGCGGCCATGAGCCCCGCATCGTGCCCGTAAGCGACGGCTAGGCGATAAGAAAATATCCCTTGACAGTGTTCCTGTTATGTTCTAGCCGAACTTGCAGGAGAAAGACATGGACTGGGCCCGGGCCATCGCGATCAACCAAATAGCACTCACCCGCATCGTGGCAGCACTCATCGCCATGGTGGGGCTCGCGGCTTGGGGCGCCGCGGCCAGGCTTCCGCGGCCTCTCTACCGCAGGGCGCTCCGCCTGTTGCGCCCGGCGGAATCGGCGGTCCGCCGGCTCATCGTCATCGCCGCGCGTGGCGTCGTGGCGAAACCCTTTTGCGCTCGTCCCATGCCTCAGGGCCTGGCGCTCATGGGGCGTGGCAGCGGCCGCACCTCGTTTCAGCTGTTCGATTCTCGCAAGCGTTTCGGCGCCGCGCGGCCCCGCAGCACCGGTCCCAAGCCCGAGCCCCGCGTTTTCATTTTTGGCGACAGCCCCATAGCGCCGCTGTTTCAACCTCGGGAGCAGCCAAGGCCCGAACCGGAGATCGACGACGGCATGGTGGGTGCCGAGCGTCTCGGCCGCCGTCTCGCGGCCCTCAAGATGGCGCTCGAAAACTTGTCCGCCCAAGCGAAACGTCTCAACCGCTGGCAAGCGCGGCGCGACGTCATGCGAAGTCCCAAATTCAGGTCGCCGCTGCGTCCAGGCTTCCCGCCCGGCCATCGCCGGGAGCCGAGAGACGAGGTCGATCGTGTCCTCCGGGAGTGTCACGCCCTGGCCAGCGACGCGCTCAAAGAAGATACGTCTTGAGCGCTTTAGATTCTATTGAAGGTCCGATGCCTTTGCCGTCATGCCAGCGAAAGCTGGCATCCCGCTTCACCCACACGAGCACCTGCCATCCAAAGCGGGATTCCGGCTTTCGCCGGAATGACGAAATCGGGTTTGCGCGCTTCGGATTGAATTTGCGCCGCGAATGGGCCATTTAGGACCCATGAATCTCACCCTCAACACCGCCCCCGCCGGAACGCCTGCGCCAACGCCGGCCGACCTCATCAAGGACAGCGACACCAAGCGCTTCATGGCCGATGTGATCGAGGCCTCCAAGAAGGTGCCGGTGATCGTCGATTTCTGGGCCCCCTGGTGCGGCCCCTGCAAGCAGCTCACGCCCACCATCGAAAAGGTCGTGAAGCAGGCCAATGGCAA
>JBGTJO010000058.1:0-22171 GCA_041745135.1 Aestuariivirga sp.
ATGGACAGGGCCAAGGTGCGACCTCCTATCAGGACCGCAAGCTCGGTTTCCTCAATGGCAAGACCGACACAGGTATCTACAATCCACACGGACTTCAGCGGCCGCTGTCGCCCTTCACCTTGATGGCTGGCTCGATCATTCCGGCAAGCCTAGTTACTGGATTAAACTCAGATCTTCCGGGCTTCGTCATCGGCCAGGTCACGGAGAATATCTATGACACGGTCTCGGGAAAGTATCTGCTGGTTCCCCAGGGCACCAAAATCATCGGTAAGTACGACAGCGTGGTCGCTTTCGGCCAGAAACGGGCGCTGATCGTCTGGCAGCGCCTGATCCGGCCCGATGGCTCCTCCATCGTCATCGACAATCTTCCAGCCACCGACGAAGGCGGCTACGCCGGCCTTGAAGACAAGGTCGACTATCACACATGGGCCATGCTCAAGGGTATCGGCTTAGCCACGCTGCTCGGTGTGGGCACCGAACTCTCCATCGGTAACAGCGAGAACGATCTCATTGCCGCTATCCGTCAATCCGCCCAGGAAAACACCAATCGCGCCGGTCAGAATCTGGTCGAACGAACCCTCGACATCCAGCCAACCATCAAGGTCAGGACCGGCTGGCCGCTTCGCATCATCGTTCACAAGGATATGGTCCTCGATCCCTATCCGCAACGGAGGGCATCGCCATGACCGTGTTGAAGCTGGCGCGATTGCCGGACCGTGTACCGGTCAAGATCGCCATCACGGTGCTGCCGGATCTGAAGAAAGCGCTCGACGACTATGCGCGACTCTATGCCAGTACTTATGGCGCCGACGAGCAGGTCTCTGAACTCATTCCTTATATGCTGGATTCCTTCCTCAGAGCCGACTCTGCTTTCCGCAAAGGCCGCAAGGACTTGCAGGAGGCGTCCAACCTGCCCATCCCGCGGCAAAAAACGGGCAGGGGTGGAAAACCGTTAACCTCGACACCTCCGGAGCAAAACTAATGTCTGTCATTGGAACCTTTATCGCCACCACCGACGGCTATGTCGGCACCATCCGCACCCTGACACTTCACGTCAAGCTGCGCATTGTGGCAGTCGATAACAAAGCACGAGACGATCTTCCTGACTTCCGCATTCTCTTCGGCGTGCAGGAAGTGGGTGCCGCTTGGAAAGCCAAAACCCATGAGGCCGAACCTCGTGAGTATCTGAGCGCCATGATCGACGATCCGATGTTTCTGGAGCCCATGCGTGGGGCATTGTTCGAGGATAGCGGCAAGCTCAACTTCGTCTGGCGACGGAAAAGTTGAACCCGCAAGATAGTTATCTGAGATCTAGAAGGGTATCACCTTTTGATCGCATCGAAAGAAACTACGGCCGTCCTGTTTGTCATTGCGGCAGCGTGTACGTGGGGGCTGACGGGCGTGACCTTGCCCCGAACTTTTATCCAGTTCTGAGTTCGCTCTGACGGTTGTTTATGCCCTGTTGGGCGCTTGGTGCAATGGCCATGGGCGCGGAGCCCTCAAGTTGCACAGCGCCCGATGGCCATTGCTTGCTCGGGGCGTTGTGGTTGGCGAACTCGGATGGCGTCATCCAGCCGAGCCCTGAGTGAGGTCTGTGGTGGTTGTAGTCGTTCCTCCATTGGGCAAGCTCAGCGCGAGCTTGATGCAGTGTGGTGAACAGGGTCTCATTCAGCTTCTCGTCCCTGAGTTTGCCGTTGCAGCGGATCGGTGGGATGCAGGGCAGGCGCGCGGGTGTCCTCCAGATATTCGACGATCACTCCCGATTCGAAAATAACGTCGTCGCCGATCTTGAGGAGCGGAACCTTGCCAAGGGGCGATATTGCCAGAAACCACTCCGGCTTGTCGGCGAGATCGACATTGATACGCTCGAATTCAACGCCCTTTTCGTTGAGAGCTATCGCCGCGCGCTGCACGTAAGGACAAAGGTCGAAACTAACGAGAGTTAAGCGGCTGGAAGGACCGGTCATGATGAATCCTGTTGAGGCTGCAAAAAGTTCGCGCGAGCCGTTTGCGGGACCATGAAGAAATAGTGTGATACGAGAAAATGATCTTATTTCAGGTGATGGGTGAGATATTTACACGCCCCACATCGGCCACGAATTCCTCGGCGAAAATATCCCGCTCCGTTACACCTCGCTTCAGAAGAGCTTGCCGTGCGGCTGCCACCATGCCGGGTGGCCCGCAGAGATAGGCTTCGGTGCCCGGCGCGAGTGCGACCATGCGCACAGCCTGAAGGGAGGCGACAGCGTTTGCGATGAGGCCAGTCCACGATGCGTCCGCCTTGTCGGCAGTCAATACAATTTCGAGAGGCAGTTCGGTGGCGATTACCCCCAGTTCCTCTATGCCATAGGCATCTCCGGGCGTCGCAAAGCCTGCAACAACCGCTAGCGGTGGCGGGCTGGCCCGATCAATGGAGCGCAGCATCGACATGATAGGTGCAAGTCCAGTGCCGCCCGCGACGAACAGCTTGGGTTTCGCGGTTGCACGCAGATAGAAAACGCCGAAGGGTCCTCGCACGGTGAAGGGGTCATCGGCCTTGGCGCGCTGATTCAGGTAGGTGGACATGCCGCCGCCTGGAATATCGCGGATGTGCAGGATTTGCTCCTTCACCGGAGGAGCGTTGGCCATAGAGAAGCGGCGCGGGCCATCAAGCCCGGGAAAACTCACTTCAATGAATTGCCCCGGCAGGAAGGGCAGCGGAAACTGCAAGCGGTAGCGCACTTCCCACACAGAAGCGGAGACCCGCGCGAAACCGTTGATCTTGGCGCGGCGCTCGCTCACCGGCGACACATCAGCGCGGCGGTACGGCACGGTGGCGCGGAAGCCGTCACGTGCCGGGGTTATGCACAGCAGCACTTCCTCGCCGTCTTCGCCGCGGGCAGCGCATGTGCGACAGATTCCCTGTCGGCAATTGTGGGCAAGGGCGCTGCCGGCTTTCTCCGCTGAAACGAGAACACTGCTGCCTTCGTGCGACGGAAAGGCGAGGGTTTCGCCATCGGCGAAGGTTATGACGATGCCGGACATAAAGTTCAGAAATCTTCCGGGGCGTATCCGGTGGGCAGGCCGTCTATGCTGACGAGATTATTCGCCTGGCGATAAGCCTCGATACCGTCCTCGCCATGCGCCTCGGTCCATTCGATGAGTTCGCTCCGCTCGCGCATCTCGCCCACCACCGGAATGCTCCAGCCGCATGACCTTGCGCCGCTGTCGATGTGGAGGCGGAATATCTGCCGGATGCCGGGGAAATCCGGGAAGAGGGCGCGCAATTCAGCCCATTCGGCATGATCGGGACGGATAAGTTCCGCCTTACCGTAGAGCCGCACGGTCTTAGCTTCGCCGTTAAAGGCGCAGAACATCATCGTCATGCGGCCATTCTGGTTGACATGGGCTGCGGTTTCATTGCCGCTTCCGGTCAGATCCAAATAAACCACGGTGTTGTTGTCGATGATCCGCAGCGTATCCAAGCCTTTCGGCGAAAGGTTGATCCGGCCATCCTCAGGCGCCGTCGCCACGAAGAATAGTTTCTGCGCCTCGATGAAATTTCGAATCTCGGCAGGCATTTCCTTCCAGATAAGAGGCATGTTTTTCCCCTTCAATCGTTCAATCGAGCTCAGAATAACCTTATCATATCTGCGCCAACATGCAATGCTGTATGTTGGGCCGTGTGCCCGCAGGGAGAGCGTTACAAATGAAGGGCGAAAGCGGATTTACGTTCAGGCCGGGGCGCGTGGGCGAGGGCGCGTTGCTGCACGACACTGCCATGCATTCCGTCCGCGCCTTTTGCAGCACCCATTACGGCACCTACTTCATCGAGACCTGGATGGCAGGCTTCGATCGAGACATCTACGAGCCGGGCATCGCCGCTGAAAAGCTGATTGTTGCTGAAGACGCGGGAGCAACCGTGGGTTTCGTCGAATGGGCGTCCGGCCGCATCCTGCGCCTCTATGTCACGTAACGCGGCCGGGGTCTCGGCGCCGCGCTCTTAAATCTGGGCGAGCAGGGCGCCCGCAAAAACGACACGGCCATGGAACTTGAAGCGGCACTCAATGCGGTAGGCTTCTATGAGCGCCACGGCTATAAGCGGCTGACTCCAGGCGTGTTCGGCGGACGCCCGCCAGGAATGATCCCCATTCCGATGATGCGCATGCGGAAGGATTTTTGATGGTTGAATCTCCTTCAATTCTGCTCATGCTGAGGTGGCGTCCGTGATGCGGAAGGAAGTTTCCGGTGGATAAACTCGAGCCTTTCTGGCGCTCCAACCAAGACGCGCCTTTATCCCGTGCCGTTACATCGCTTACCCGCCGCGATTGGATCGCCGCCGCTAGGGATGTTTTGGAATCCCGCGGCATTGCGGATGTGAAGGTCGATCGCCTCGCCAAGGGGCTCAAGGTCACGCGCGGCAGTTTTTATTTTCATTTCAAAAACCGCAAGGACTTGCTCGATGCCCTTCTCGAGGAATGGCGTGACAGCAATTGCCGCCCCCTTGAGGTGATGGCGAAGCGCCCATACTTTCAGGGCGTCAAGCTCTTCGAGGCTTTGACCGATAGCTGGCTGCCGGGGGGAACCTTCAATGCGAAGCTCGACATGGCGGTTCGCGATTGGGCCAGAACCTCGCGCGCGGTCGAGGCGAAAGTGCAGAAGGCGGACCGTCGGCGGATAGAAATTCTATTCGCTGCCCTTCGCGACATGGGCTTTGCGCAGGATGAAGCGCTGGTTCGGGCCAGAATTTGTTATCTTCACCAGATCGGCTATTACGCCGTTCATCTGACTGAGCCGCTGGAAACCCGCTTGCGCTATATCCCGCTCTATTTGAAGGTCATCACCGGGCGCAAGATCTGGAAACGCTGGCAAGCGAAGAGTCGTTAGCCTTATTTTCTCTCTCAAAGGGAGAGGAAGGCGTGAGGTCGCGGTGCCTAAAGTCAGATGCCGATACCCTCATCCTCCCACACCTTGCGGAGCGGGCCCCTCCTTCTCCCTCTGGGAGAAGGAAAGATTGAAGCTTCGCTCGATCAAAAGCGCCACGCGCTCTTGCAAATCCCACAAGATAGGGATCGTGAATGCCTTCGCGTTCGAGGGGCGCCGTGGTTTGCCGCAGATATTCTGCGCCGCTTCCCCAGTGGCCGCAGGCCGTGGCCAGACGCTCGGCGATTTCATCGGGGCTGAGGTTGCCGCAATAGAGCGAGCTTTGGGGATTGGCGGTGAAGGCAATGGCGCGAATTTTCCGTTGCCCCGCTTCGACATCGATCCAGCGCGGACTGCTGTCGATGATCCGCAGCGTATCGAGTCCTTTGGGCGAAAGGTTGATCCGGCCGTCTTCAGGCGCCGTCGCCACAAAGAATAGTTCTGGCCCTCGATGAAATTTCGAATCTCGGCAGGCATTTCCTTCCAGATAAGGCCCATGTTTTTCTCCTTAATCGTTCAAGATCGAGCTTAGGAACTCGCGGGTTCGCGGCTGTTGGGGGTTGCTGAAGAAGCGATTGGGCTCACCTTGCTCCAGGATGCGGCCGTTGTCGAAGAAGCACACCCGGTCCGACACCTCGCGGGCGAACCGGATTTCGTGGGTGACGAGCAGCATGGTGAGGTCATGTTCACGTGCGAGGTTGCGGATGACGGCCAGAACTTCGCCCACGAGTTGCGGATCGAGTGCCGATGTTGGCTCGTCGAACAGGAGAACGCGCGGCCGCATGGCAAGGGCGCGGGCGATGACGACGCGCTGCTGCTGGCCACCGGAAAGTTGGCTTGGGAAGTGATCTTTCTTGTCCAGGAGGCCCACCATTCGGAGAAGTTCGATGGCGCGGGCTTCCGCCTCGTCGCGCTTCATCTTCAGAACAGCGATTGGCGCCTCGACAATGTTGCGCACGACAGTCATGTGCGGGAACAGGTTGAAGCTCTGGAACACCATGCCCACGCTTCGGCGAATGCCGCGCAGATGGGCTTCGCTGGCCCTGAAATCACCCCGACCGCCGGGCTCATGATATCCGATTCCGGCCAGTTCCAACTGGCCTTCCTGGAAAGGCTCCAGCGTCATTAAAATGCGGTATATCGAGCTCGGAGGGCCCGACTCCGTTAAACACCGACACGCGGATTCTTTGGCGGAAACTTGGCGGTAAATGTGGTTCTGTCTGTCTCCGTACATGCTTGGTGGTATCTGGGCGTCCTTGTAAGTAACTGAAATATATCGAATAGCCTTGTCAAATCAGACGTTGACATCGTAGGGGTCACAAGTTCGATCCTTGTACCGCCCACCAGTTTTTTTCAAAATGATTTCAGTTGAATAAGCCTCGCATATTTTCGGAGCCCCACCGTATTCGGGTAGACTGACGAAACTAATACCCGTCAAGATCAGTGCCCAAAAAAATCCAGCCGTGCCCGCTCAAGTATCCACTCCTTTGCGGTCTTGATGTAGTTGCTTTGCTTAAGCTTGTTGTCCTTCAGATAATATGCCCAGGGGCTGGCAGCACGCAGCGGAAGCGCCTCGATCAGGATGCCGCGCTGCAGATAGGCAGCCGCAAGGGACCGCTGTATGGCGACGAGACCAGCGCCCGCCGCTGCAAGCTCAAGGGCTATGTTCGACGTGTTTGCCGTCAAGCCGTGGTCGCGACTTTTCGTTTCAATCCCCAGCAGCGCGGCCATGCATTGCCAGTATTCCTGCCGCCCCATTATGAAGATCCAGTCGCGGTTGGCGATGTCCTTCGAAGAGTCCAGCTGGTTTTGGCCGGCGAGAAAGTGCGGGGCGCAGACGATGACAAGCTGGTCGTTCCACAGCAACGTACTGTCGGCGGGCGGATCATCGAACCTCCTCATGGAGATGGTGAGGTCGGCTATCTGATTCAGGTCTTCCCAAACGGTGCCCTGAAGGACGATGTCGATTTCGGGACGTGCGATCTTGAATTTCGCGATCACCTCCGCCAGCCAGTTCTCGGCAAGGCTCACGGGACAGGATATGGCCACCGTCCGGTTGCGCGCCTTGGCGACGATCGCCTCAGTGGCGTGATCGATCTGATCAAGCGCCTGGCGCAGGGTGAGAAGGTATGCCTCGCCCATTTCTGTAAGCTTGAGGCTCCGGGGATAGCGGGTGAATAGCCGGCGCCCGATATATTGCTCAAGAGCGCGAACATGGCTGCTGATTGCTGCCTGTGTGTAACCCAGCTCCTGGGCCGCCACGGTGAAGCTCAGATGCCGGGCGGAGCATTCAAAGGAACGTATGTAATTCAAGGGCGGCGGGGGCTTCATCGACCTGAACATGCCTCGCACCCGGGAAGAGTCAATGGCGCCAGTATTTTTGCTCACGGTACCGGCTTTAACGGTAGCCGCAGGTTTTCGAGGCCTATGACCACGAAATTCTTTTGTGAACCAGGGAAGGGAGTGGATTAGCTTCCTTGGTGCCCAGCGCGAGGAGGCAGATGTGAACGTCGAAGTTGCGAGGATGAAGGCGGCTACCTCTGCTTATGAAGGGGTTGAAGCATTTGTGCTTCGCCGGAGTGCGGAGGAGTTTCCTGAAACTGTGCGCCGCCAAGCAGCACTTTTGTTGCTGGATACGCTTGGCGTGGCGATTGCCGCAGCTCCGATGCAAGCGGGGCGGATCGCGCGGGATGTGGCGGCGCTGCTTTATGGTTCAGGCGATGGGAAATATTCGGCTCGGATGATGTTCGATGGGCGGCGCGTCAGCCTGGCGGGTGCGGCCTATGCGGCGGCGACGCAGATCGACAATCTCGATGGCCATGACGGTTATAATCCGACCAAAGGACATATCGGCGTCGTGGTGACGCCAGCACTTGCGGCACTTGCCGAAACCCGGCCGGACCTCAGCGGTCCTGACGCGCTGGCCGCCATCGCGGTGGGTTACGAAATCGCCGGGCGGGCGGCAATCGCCTTGCATGCGACGGTCACCGACTATCACACGTCAGGCGCATGGAACGCGCTGGGCGTTGCCGCCATGGCGGCGCGCTTGCGCGGCTTTGAGGGAAAGCAACTTCGCGAGGCATTGGGCATTGCCGAGTATCATGGCCCTCGCAGCCAGATGATGCGCGAGATCGCGACACCCACGATGTTGCATGACGGATCAGGCTGGGGCGCGCTGGTTGGCATGTCCGGCGCCGTGCTTGCCGAACATGGATTCACTGGCGCGCCCGCCATCACCGTCGAAGCGCCGGCTGTCGCGGATCATTGGGCCGATCTCGGTGAGTTTTGGCAAATCCTGCATCAGTATATCAAACCTTATCCGATCTGCAGATGGGCCCATGCCGCCATCGACGCAGCACGCAGCCTGATTTTAGCTCATGATCTGAAACCGGGTCAGATAGCGAACATTCAGGTTAACAGCTTCCATCAGGCGGCCTGTCTCTTCGCGGGCTTGCCGGAAACGACCTCCAAGGCGCAATATAGTCTGGCCTTCGCGGTGGCGGTAATGGCGGTGCATCGCCTAATAGGCGTTGAACATATCTCTGGCGCGGGCCTTGGCAACCCAGCCGTCGCTGATATGCTTGGCCGCATCAACATCACTGAAATCGAACATCACAGCGCGCGGTTTCCCGCAGGACGATGGGCCGACGTCACGATCCGCCTGACGGATGGCCGCGAACTCGCCTCCGGCGACTGTCACGCACGCGGCGGTCCCGAAGCGCCATTCTCGCAGCAGGATGTCATCGACAAGTATATGGAGTTTTCGGTGCCCGTTCTTGGCACGAAGCGGGCTTCCGCCATCCGCGACGGGGTGTTCGATCTGCTGCGGCCCGACAGCCGTTTTGCCGATCTGTCGGCGCTGCTTTACGACCCGCCCGTGGGGCAGGCATGAAAAATCCGCGCGGCGTCATCGCGCCGATCCTGACGCCTTTCGAGAAAGACGACTCGATCGCCAAAGACCTGTGGGTATCGCATGCGAAATGGGTGCTGGGTCAAGGGGCACATTATCTTTCGCCCTTCGGCACGACGGGCGAAGCGCTCTCGATTTCAGTTCGCGAACGCATCCAGGGGCTCGAATGGCTTCTTGATGCCGGAATTCCGGCCAGCCGCTTAATGCCAGGCACCGGCGTTACGGCACTGCCGGAGACAGTGGAGCTCACGGCGCATGCGGTGAGCCGAGGCTGTGCTGCCGTGATGGTGCTGCCGTCATTCTTTTTCCCCGCTGCGGGGGATGACGGGCAGCTAAGATATTTTAGCGAATTGATCGAGCGCGTCGCAAGTTCGGCTCTTCGGATGATCCTCTATCATATTCCTCAGAACACCGGCGTTGCGATTTCCCCAGCACTTACCGCGCAGCTCAACAAAGCTTATCCCGATACGGTGATTGCCTACAAGGATAGCGGCGGCGATTTCGCCAATACTCAGGCGGTGATCGAGGCAGCGCCTGCCGTATCGATGTTCCCGGGATCGGAAACCTTTCTGACACGCGGGCTCGCCAGTGGTGGCGCAGGCTGTATCTCCGCCACCATGAATTTGAATGCAGCGGCCATTCGCGCGGTTTATGAAGGGGCCATCGTGGGGAGCGATGTCGGTGCAGCCGATAGCGCGATCAAGGCCTTCCGCAAAACTGTGCAGGACGCGGGCCTCGTTCCTCCCATGAAAGCCGCATTGGCGGTGCGGTCGGGCGACAAGCGCTGGCTCAAGCTTCGCGCGCCGCTTCGCGATGCAACGATAGAGAAGGGCTCTGCGCTGCTCGCGCAATTGGGCGGCGCTGCCGATCATATCGGCAAAGCAAACTGACACGGGGAAATATCGCTATGCGAACTCATACACAGGCGGTCGTCATTGGAGGCGGGCTGGGTCGGCTGTTCGATCCTGTATCATCTGGCCAAGCTGGGGTGGACCGACAGTGTTCTGCTCGAGCGCGATGAGTTGACGTCGGGATCGACATGGCACGCGGCGGCGGGCATTCACGGGCTGCACGACTCGACGAATATCAGCCGCCTTCAGCATTATACGATGGGATTGTACAAGGAGCTCGAGGCCGAAACCGGCCAGGGCTGCGGCATCTTCCAGCCGGGTTCCCTCTATCTCGCGCAAACCGAGGCGCGCGAACATCAGCTTCGTCTCCAAGAGGCAAAGGCGCGACGATATGAAATGAATTTCCACGAAGTCAGCCGCGCGGAAGCCGAGCGGCTGCATCCTCTCGTGAATTTCGACGGCATCCGCTGCATCATGTATGAACCTTCCGGCGGCAATGTCGATCCTTCGGGCGTCACACATGCCTATGCGGCGGGCGCCCGCCAGCGGGGTGCTGAGATCAATCGCTTCACGCCTGTCACCGGCACTGAACCGCAACCCGATGGAAGCTGGATCGTGCGCACGCCTAAGGGCGATATCCGCACGCAGTGGGTGGTCAATGCCGCTGGGCTCTGGGCGCGTGAGGTCGCGGCCATGGCGGGATTGCAACTTCCGCTCATTCCCACCGAGCATCAGTATTTCGTCACCGAGACGATTCCGGAAATCGCCGCCCTGGACCGGCGGCTGCCCTCCGTCGCCGACCGTGACGGCGAATATTATCTCCGCCAGGAGGGGCTTGGCCTGCTGGTCGGCGCCTATGAGCGCGACATGAAATTCTGGGCGGAAGATGGAACGCCCATGACGTTCGGCCATGAGTTGTTCCCGGGCGATCTCGATCGCATCGAACCCAACTTGCTGCGCGCCATGGATCGCGTGCCCGTGGTCGGCACCGCAGGCATAAAGCGCATCATTAATGGCCCCATGATTTGGTCACCGGATAGTGCGGCGCTGTTCGGCCCCGTGCCGGAACTGCGCAATTATTTTTGCTGCTGCGGCATCATTCCGGGCTTTTCGCAATCGGGGGGCCTGGGCAGGCTTTCGGCGGAATGGATGATCGAGGGCGAGCCTTCCCTCGATATGTTTGGCTGGGACATGGCGCGTTATGGCCATTGGGCGGGCAAGGCTTTCACCAAGGCTCGCGTCGAGGACCAATATACGCATCGTTTCAAGATTCACTTTCCCAACGAAGAACGGGCGGCGGGCCGCCCCGTCCGCACCCGTCCAGCCTTTGCGATGCAAAAGGAGATGGGCGGCGTGTTCGGCCTCAACTTCGGCTGGGAACATCCGCTGTGGTTTGCCGCCGAAGGCGAACCGCGAACCGAGACGATAGGCTTCACCCGGCAAAACTGGTGGGAGCTGGTTGGCCGCGAGGCACGCATGCTGCGCGATAGCGCCGGCATTATCGACATTTCAAATTTCGCCAAATACGAGGTCAAGGGGCCGGGAGCCGAGGCGTGGCTCAACGCGCTTTTCGCCAATCGCATGCCCTCAAAGGTTGGGCGCTCGTGTCTCACGCCGCTGATCGGCAAACGCGGCGGCATCGCGGGAGATTTCACCGTCACCAGGCTTGGCGATGAAGAATTCATGGTGATTGGCTCCGGCATGGCGGAGCGGTTTCATCAGCGCTTCTTCAAGGCCGTTCCCTTGCCGCCGGAAACCACCTTCCGTTCGATCACGGAAACGACCTGTGGCTTCAACGTGGCTGGGCCTAAGTCGCGCGAATTGATTCAACGTCTCACGAACGCCGATCTCTCGACGCCGTCATTTCCTTTCATGGCGTCGCGCCGCATAACGGCCGGGGGTGTCGAGGCCGTGGCTCTGCGTGTTTCATTTACCGGCGATCTCGGCTGGGAACTTCATTGCGCCGAGAGCGATCAAATCGCGCTCTATAGCGCGCTGCTGGAAGCAGGGCGCCAAGTCAATGCCGGTCCGGTCGGCTCGCGCGCGCTCATGTCGCTCCGCATTGAAAAAGGATATGGCAGCTGGAGCCGTGAATATTCCCCTGAATACTGGCCGCAGGAATCCGGCCTTGAGCGCCTGATCCGCATGGACAAGGAGTTCCTGAACCGCTCGGTCTACTCGGCCATCGCGGACAACGCGCCACGCGACCGGCTGGTCATTCTTTCCATTGCCGCAAAAGACGCCGATGCAAGCGGCGGCGAACCGATCTTCCTGCCGGATGCCACGCCGATTGGCCAGGTGACCTCGGGAGCATACGGCTATTCCGTGGACCAGTCGCTTGCCCTTGGCTATATCAAGAATAATGGCGTGAAGCCCGGCGACAAACTCACCGTCGCAATTCTCGGCCGCCCGCATGATGCGATCCTGCTGGAGCATCCGCCGTTTGATCCGGAAGGAAAACGTCTCAGGGTATGACGCGGAAAAACCCAACCGTTATTCTGCATACGGATGATCCCGATCCGGCGCTCGAGTTTCTGGGCTGCACGCATCCGGACCTGCCTTTGCACGGCTGCGATAGCTACGCCGGTCTTCCAGAACTTTTGGATAAGACGGGGGCCGAGGTGATCTTTTCGGTGCGCTTCGCGGGAACGCCAGGCTATCCGCGCATGCCACTTCTTGAAAGCAAAACGCTGAAGTGGCTGTCCGTTGGCGGCTCCGGCACCGATCATATGAGTCCGTGGGATCCTTCCAAGCTCACCGTCACAAACGCGGCTGGCGTTGCAGCCGACATGATGGCGGAATATGCGATTGGGGCGATGCTATCATTCTCGCTGGATTTCCGCCGCTTCGCGCGTGCGCAGGCGGCACGGGAATGGATCGCGGGCCGGGTTGAACCGATCGCGGGGAAGACGGTTCTGATCCTGGGATTGGGCAAAACCGGGCGAGCGGTGGCGCTCCGGGCAAAAGCCATGGGAATGTCCACGATAGGTGTCCGGGCGAGGCCCCATCCAACCGATCACCTGGATGAGGTGCACGGGATGAACGCCCTGCCGGACCTCTGGCCTTGCGCGGATTTCATCGTGTGCGGCGTGCCTCTTCTGGAGAACACAAGGCGGCTCGTCGATGCGAAAGCCTTCGCTGCCATGAAACGGGAAGCGGTGCTGATCGATGTTTCCCGAGGCGGCATAGTTGAGGAAACGGCACTCGTTGCCGCATTGCAATCCGGCAATTTGCGCGGCGCCGCCCTTGATGTTTTCACGACCGAACCGCTGCCCCGCGACCATGTGCTTTGGAGCATGCCGAATGTCATCGTCACACCCCATTGCTCTTCAGTCTATGAAGGCTGGGAGATGAAATCGCTCGCCATGTTTTGCGAGAATCTGCACCGCTACAGGCGTGGAGAAGCACTGGAGAATGTTGTCGACCCCGTGCGAGGCTATTGAAGGACAGAAACGACATGGAACAAAATAGACGGAGCGGCGGACGGCGGGGAAAAGCCGGGCGCAGTGGCGGCGGCATTGCGCAGCTGCCCTGGCAACAGGTGCGCAATCCATACCGGCCCGTGGAACCGCTTAACGAAGAACAGATGGATGCCGTGCACGCCACGTCCATGCGCATCCTGTCGGAGTTGGGCGTTCGCGTTATGAGCGACCGGGTCATGGATATTTTTGAAGCCGCGGGCGCCATTGTGGATCGTGGCGAAAAGACGGTCCGCGTGGGCGAAGACATCGTCACCGCGGCACTGAAGACAGCACCTTCGACATTCACGCTCACCTCGCGCAATCCCGCCAAGCGGCTAACGATCGGCGGGAACTCCTTGTGCTTTGGCCTCGTCGCGGGGCCGCCCAATGTGCATGATCGCGTGAATGGCAGGCGATCGGGGAACATGCCGGACTACGAAAACTTCATCCGCCTTGCCCACCACTTCAACGCCATCCACATCATCGGCAACCAGGTCGTCTCGCCGATGGAGCTTCCCGCCAATTCGCGCCATCTCGATACTTACCGCGCCAACCTGACGCTCTCAGACCTGTGCTTTCATTGCACCGCCATTGGGCGCGGCCGCGCGATGGACGGCATCAACATGATGGCGATTTCCCGCGGTATCAGCGTGGAAGAGATGAAGAACGATCCCGGCGTCATCACCATCATCTCGGTTAATTCTCCACGCCTTCTCGATGACGCTATGAGCGAAGGCCTGATCGCCATGGCCGAACATCGCCAGCCAGTGACGATAACCCCCTTCACGCTCATGGGAGCCATGACACCCGTGACGCTCGCTGCCGCGTTGGTGCAGCAAAACGCCGAAGCGCTCTTCGGCATCGCGCTCACCCAGCTCGTCAATCCGGGAACCCCCGTGATGTACGGAGCTTTCACCTCAAATGTTGACATGCGCACCGGGGCTCCCGCCTTCGGCACGCCGGAGAACACCAAGGCCAATATGATCGCTGGCCAGTTGGCACGCCGTTACAATCTTCCCTATCGCACCTCGAACGCCAATGCCTCGAATGCGGTTGACCTTCAGGCCGCTTACGAAACCGGCATGGCCACATGGGGGGCGGTGATGGGCGGGGGCAACATGATCTATCATGGCGCAGGCTGGCTCGAGGGAGGCCTCACCGCCTCCTACGAGAAACTCATTCTCGATGTGGAGATTCTTCAGAACATGATGGAGCTGCTGCGGCCCATCCCCTTCACGGAGGACGATTTGGGATTCGAAGCGATTAAATCCGTTCCGACCGGCGGTCATTTCTTCGGCGCGGCCCATACCATGGAGCGCTACGAGACGGCGTTCTATCAGCCGATGCTCTCCGACTGGCAAAACTATGAGAATTGGCAGTTGGCGGGTTCGCATGACGCCCTCGATCGCGCCACGGCCCTCTGGCAGAAGGCCCTGAGCGAGTATGAGGAGCCGAAGATGGACCCGGCGATCCGCGAGGAGCTGGATGCCTATGTCGCGCGCCGCCGCGAGGAGATCGGCAGCAACGATCCCTAAATAACCGCCTCCGCCAGGACATAAAAGATTCGATGCCATCCCGTAGGTTTTCTTTTCGTGGCTGCGGTCCGCTGGCGCTCTATGGCAACCGATCTGGCGTCGGCAGCACTGGCTTTCCACGCGCAGGTGATGCAACAGTCCGAACAGGTGCTGATGCGGAAGGTCGGCGACCGCGTTTAAGCCCATCGGCTGTACGGGTATTCCCTTGCTTTGGTGTTCAAATAAAGATTCAGCAGAATGAAGACCGAAGTCGAGCTCGCTAAAATCACGGAATTTTTGACCCGCTGTTTTGTGGCAGGAGGGTTTTCGAGCACCAACGCCAGCACCGTGACCGATCATCTTGTGGACGCCGAGATGCGCGGCATTTCATCCCACGGGATTAATCGCCTCGGCTGGTATCTCGATCTTGTAAGAGCCAACGAGATCGATCCTGTTGCCGTGCCGCGGGTCGAGCAGACCTCGGACAATGCGATATCCGTCAATGGAAATAGAGGAATTGGCATCGTGGCCATGGATGCCGCCGTGACGCGCCTCATCGAAAGTGTTTCGCGCACTCCGATCGCGATGGCGGGCATAACCAATTGCGGCCACACGGGCCGTATGGGCGCTTATGCGGAAAAAGCGGCGCGCGCGGGCTGCTTTGCAATCTGCCTTGGCGGCGGGGCAAGAAAGAAATGGGCGAGTGTCGTTCCGTTTGGCGGAACCGAACCCGTGATGAGCACAAACCCCTATACGCTAGCGCTCCCCAGCGGCGAGGAAGCACCCTTCGTTTGCGACTTTGCAATTTCCTCCATTGCCGCGGGCAAGGTTGCGGTGGCCTTGGCGAACGGGGCGCTGTTACCCGAAGGCGCCCTAATCGATGCTGAAGGCAATCCAACCCGGGACCCCAAGGCATTTCAACAGGGTGGATCCTTGCTGCCGGCCGCCGGGCCGAAGGGCAGCGGCCTTGGAATTATCGCGGAACTCGTGGGCGAAGCGATGCTCGGGCCGGTGCACGAATTCAACTGGTTGATGATTTGCATCAGGGCCGATGCGTTTCAATCAATGGAAAGGTATGCGGCATCAGCTAGGAGCTTCGCCCGACAGGTCCGAGGATCCAAAGCGGCTGAAGGCTTTGAAACAGTGATGATGCCCGGCGACCTGGAGCAAGGCCGCTTCGAAGAGGCACAGAAAAAACAACGAATTTATGTCGATGATGGAATCATGAGTGGTTTGGTCAAAGCAGCCGCAACAGTGGGGCAACGATTTGACGCGGGTTGATGGGTAAGCTCGTTAGCGAAGGTAGCCGAACGCAATCCAGGCGATCTGCAATCACCGTCTTTCACTCCAAATTCACCCGGAGTAAATTATCATCTGCAAAATCCAGGGCCGGCCTCGCCCAATTTTTTTCCCGGCTTTATGTCGAGAGAAGCGAAATCTTGCAAGAACGCGGCACTACGCACTGTGCGACCCAAGTTCGGGCGATCCTTGCACCGCCCAAATCTCGCGAAAAACTCATTACCTCGTAATGGGGCTACGTTGCTTGAATTCCTTTCAATACTAATATTAATAACCCCAATTGCTGGACGGGGCGTTTTAGGATTGGCTTTAGGGGGTTGAGTAGACGCGAGACGCCCCGCGCCGACAATCTGCTTCTGAAATTGACGAACAAAAAGGGAGGAATAAACGCAATGACCAGTAACGAACACGTCTGGATTCCACGTCTAAAACAGTATTTGGCCGACCGCAAAATCGGGAGGCGCGATTTCATCCGGCAAGCCGCTCTTCTCGGCATGTCGGCCGGCGCCGCCTACACGTGGGCTGGCAAAATAACGGGAAATCCGCTGGTAGCGCCGGCGCAGGCTCAAGACCTGCCGAAGGGCGGCATTCTGAAGATCTCGATGCGTGTGCCGAAGATCGACAGCCCGCATACGTTTTCGTGGGTTTATGACTCGAATATCACCCGGCAGATCGTGGGCTACATGACCCGCACCGGCATAGACAATGTGACCCGGCCCCATCTCTGTTCGGCTTGGAAAGCATCCGAGGACCTCAAGACCTGGACCTTCACCGTGGCCGACATGATGTGGCATTCCGGCAGGCCGCTCACGGCGGAAGATTGCGTCTGGAACCTGAAGCGTTGCCTTGATCCCTCCGTCGGCTCCTCGGTCGTCGGACTCATGAAGGGTTATCTCCTCAAGGATGTCGATACGGGCACGAAAGACGATGCGGGCAATGCCGTCATGTCCTCGGAGATGTGGGATGCAAGCGCCATCGAAGTGAAAGATGAAAAGACCTTCGTCCTCAATCTCAAGGAACCCCAGGTCGCGGTCCCGGAACATCTGTTCCATTACCCGTTGCAGGTTTTGGATCCGGCCGAGAAGGGGGTGTTCGGTGTCGGTTCGAATGGCGTCATGCCGTTTGAACTCGCCGAGATCCAAGTGGGCCGGAAGGCAATCTTGAAGCGCCGCGCCGATGGCAAGGCCTTTCTTGACGAGGTGCACTTCATCGATCTTGGCGACAATCCGTCGGCCACGGCGGGCGCCATGAAGTCCAAGCAGGTCGACGGCCTTTACGAAGGCGAGGTCGAGCAATACGAAATCTACAAGGCCATGGATCATTTGCAGATGTATGACATCACAACCGCCGGTACGGCGGTGGTGCGCATGCGTTCGGACTCCGATCCCTGGAAAGACCCGAAAGTGCGCAAGGCGCTTCGCCTGGCGACCGATGTGACGAAGACCAACACGATCGCCGCCGGCGAGCTGGGTACGCCTGCCGAGCATCATCACGTTGCCGAAGTTCATCCCGATTATAAGAAAATCGGCGAACTCGGGCGTGATGTCGCAGCGGCAAAGGCGCTTCTCGCGGAGGCCGGCCATCCCGACGGCATCGATGTCGAGATCGCCTGCAAGCCGGAGCCGGCCTGGGAAGTCCGCTCTGTCGAAGCCATGGTCGAGCAGTGGAAGGAAGCCGGCATCAGAACCAAGATCAACGTGATGCCGTCCAACAAGTTCTGGGAAGTCTGGGATAAGGTGCCGTTCGGCTACACATCCTGGGCACACCGGCCCTTGGGCTTCATGGTGCTGGCCTTGGCCTATCGCACCGGCGTGCCCTGGAACGAGTCCGGCTATTCAAACACCAAGTTCGACGAGATACTCGCAAAGGCGGAAGGCACGCTCGATGTCGACGCCCGCCGCGAGCTGATCGGCGAACTGGAAGCCATCATGCTGGAAGATGGCCCCATTTCACAGGCCATCTGGCGGAAATCCTACATACCGATGGACAAAAAGGTGAAGGGCTTCACCATGCATCCGACGCGTTATTTCTTCTGCGAAGAATACGCCGTCGAAACCTAGTAACAATAACGATCCGACCTGGAAACTTGCGCCCTCCCGTTGCTTCGGGAGGGCGTCTTTCATGGAAATTCCGCATGAGCCGTGCCAACAGGCCCCATCGGCCGTCTCGAGAAGCTACCGGACTGAAGCAGCTTCCTTGGCGCGAGGTAAGTAATCCATATCCGCCGGTCGAGGTTTTGAGCGCGGACCATATCGAAACCATCCACCACGCATCGCTGCGCGTTCTGGAGGAGATCGGCATGCGAATTCTTGAGCGCACAGCACTGGATAGTTGGACCAGCGCTGGCGCCAGGGTTGATCGCTCAACGATGATGGTGCGGTTCGACCGCGCGATGATCGAGGAACTGATTGCGCTGGCGCCCGCCGAATTTACTTTGCACGCGCGCAATCCCGCCAGGAATGTGACGGTGGGCGGCAACCGGATGTTGTTCAGTTCCGTCGGTGGTCCGCCCTATTGCAGCGATCTCGATCGCGGGCGGCGCAGCGGGACCTATAGCGAAATGTGCGACTTTATCCGCCTCGTTCAGAGCCTGAATATCATCCATCAGGAAGGCGGCGGCCCCTTCGAGCCCATGGATCTGCCGGCGGAGACGCGCTATTTGGATATCTATTACGCCGAGGCTACGCTTCTCGACAAGACATGGAAGCCTTCCGCCCTGGGACGGGAGCGGGCGGCGGACGCCATCGATATGGCGGCAATCGCGCTCGGCACGGATCGCGATGGACTGGCGGTGCGGCCCGCGCTGACGGCGACGATCAATACCAACTCTCCGCTTCAGCTCGACATACCGATGGCGGAAGGATTGATCGAAATGGCGCGGGCGAGGCAGCCCGTGGTTGTAACACCCTTCACCCTGTCGGGCGCCATGTGCCCGACAACGATCGCCGGCGCCCTGGTCCAGCAAAATGCCGAGGCGCTGGCTACCATCGCGCTCACGCAACTCATCAGCCCTGGCACGCCGGTGGTGTATGGAGCGTTCACCTCGAACGTGGACATGAAAAGCGGCGCTCCCGCCTTCGGCACGCCGGAATACACCAAGGCCGCGCAGGCCTCGGGACAATTGGCGCGCCGCTACAATCTCCCGTTCCGCTCAAGCAATGCCACCGCGTCGAACGATGTCGACGCACAGGCGGCTTACGAGAGCCAGATGTCCTTGTGGGGTGCAGCCATGGGGCATGCGAACATGGTTTCCCATGGAGCAGGCTGGCTGGAAGGCGGGCTGGTGGCTTCGTTTGAAAAGCTGATCATCGATGCCGAGATGCTGCAGATGATGTCGGAATATTTTCGCCCGATTGAAATGGATGAGGATTCCCTGGGGCTGGCGGCGATTTCCGAAGTGGGCCCGGGAGGGCACTTCTTCGGCGCCGCGCACACACTGGCGCGCTACAAGACGGCGTTCTACGAGCCAATGGTTTCGGATTGGCGGAATTTCGAGGCATGGAAGCAAGCTGGGGGCCTGTCGGCAGCCCAACGGGCCAATACGATCTGGAAGCAATTGCTCTCCGCTTACGAACAGCCGCCAATCGATCCCGCAATCGACGAGGAGCTCAAGACTTTCGTCGCCAGGCGGAAACGAGAGATCGTCAAGGCCGCCTAGCGAAGAGAGGCTTACCCGCCTCAAATACTTCGTCCATTGCAGCCAAGCGTTTAATTTGCTTCAACGGTTCAAGATGGCTAGGCGTATCCCACCATTTGCGGCTTTGCGCGCCTTTGAAGGCGCGGCGCGGCTTGGTAATCTGCGCTTGGCGGGCGAGGAAATCTCGCTGTCTGTTTCAGCCGTCAGCCACCAGATAAAATCGTTGGAGGAATTCGTCGGCCTCGCTCTTTTCCACCGCGACAAGAACAAGCTCCGGCTGACCGCACCGGGCAAGGAATATCTGCTTGAGCTGACCCGCGCGCTCGACCATATCGCCGCGGCGACGGCGCGGATCGAACAGGAACGGCATTCGAAAAGAGTTTCTGTCAATCTGTTCCCCTCACTCGCCGCGTTGTGGCTGCTTCCTCGCCTTGCTTCCTTCCGCAAGCTTGAGCCCGATATCGATGTGAGGGTGATAACCACGATCGACCCGATCGACTTCAGGACGGGGTCGCTGGATATGGCGATAAGATATGCAAAAAAACCGCCGGAGGCCGCGAAAGCGACCCTTCTATTCAAGGATTTCGCTTTTCCCGTCTGTTCGCCTTCTTATCGCGACGAGTTTCAGCGGTTTGAACCGAATAGCGATCTTTCCCGCCAAACGCTCATCTCTTGCCAAACGTCGCCGGATGAATGGAGCCAATGGTTTCGCTTTGCCGGGTTCACCGGAAAACCGCCCCAGCACACCATCGAGGTCGATAGCCGGGCGCTGGCTCTTGAAGCCGCAATGGACGGCCTCGGCGTCGCCATGGGCCGCACGCCTTATGTGGACCGGGCCTTGGCTGCAGGACGATTGGTGCGGTTCAACAAGCGGGTATTGTCAATCGGACAGTCCTATTTCCTGGCCATGACGGAGAGCGCCATGCGCAGCAAGGCGGCACGCAGTTTTTCCGAGTGGCTCACCTCCGAAGCCGGCAGCAAGGCTTGAAACGGTTTCAATCTGGGTTTGAAAACCTTCACTTTCGCAAAGAAAGCCGTGGGCTTAACGCTACCCTAACAACAGGCCGCCCATCCATGGCTTCGCGAAGATCCGAAGACTCCAAATTAAGAAGAGAGGCGAGACGGGTTTCCGCCTCGAGCGGGCAACAATCCCCGTGGCGCAAGTTTCGCAATCCAATGCCGCCATTGGCGATACTCAATAATGCGGAACTTGAGCTGATCGACGATACGGCGCTTCGCATACTCGAAGAGCTTGGGCTGGAATACCAAAGTACCGAGGCGCTCGATATTCTCGAAGAGAATGGCGCCGCGGTTGACCGCGACACATTCATGGTGCGGATGCGGCCTGAACTGGTTCGCGAGCTGGTGGCGAAAGCGCCCGCGGAATTCGAGCTCCATGCCCGCAACCCCGAACGCTCGGTGACCATGGGCGGGAACTGGGTGAATTTCGCTCCTGTCGCGGGACCGCCCTATGTCAGCGATCTGGAGCGTGGGCGAAGGCCCGGCACATTCGAAGATCAGTGCAATTTGATCCGGCTGCACGAGAGTCTCAATGTGTTGCATCTCGCTGGCGCAGCGCCGGTTGAGGCGCAGGATCTTCCAGCCGAAACCCGCCATCTCGATTTCTACCATGCCCAGATCACGCTCACCGACCGGATATGGAATGCCCGCGCGATCGGGCGCGAGCGCATCGAGGATGCACTGGAAATGATTTCGCTGGCGCGCGGCGTCTCTCGCGAGACATTGCGCGGCGAGCCCAGCCTGCTTACGGTCATCAATGTCAATTCGCCGCGCCGCGTGGACAAGGAACTCCTGGCTGGCCTCATGGCCATGACGGAAAACGGCCAGCCTGTCATCATCACACCCTTCACGCTGGCTGGCGCCATGAGCCCCGTTACGATCGCCGGAGCTCTTGCCCAGCAGACCGCCGAAGCGCTGGGCGTCATAGCCTTCACGCAGATGGTGAGGCCCGGGGCGCCGGTGATTTTCGGCGGCTTCACGTCCAATGTCGACATGAAATCGGGAGCGCCGGCTTTCGGCACCCCGGAATATGTGCGCGCCGTCATCATTGGCGGCCAGATTTCGCGCCGTTGGAAACTTCCTTACCGGTCTTCCAATGTGACATCGTCGAACTGCGTCGATGTGCAGGCCACCAGTGAGTCCATGATGTCGCTGTGGGCCACGATCATGTCCCATGCGAATCTCGTCTATCACTCGACGGGTTGGCTGGAAGGCGGCCTCACGGCATCGTTTGAAAAATCCATCGTCGATGCCGACCTTATCGGATCGATGCGGGCCTGGCTCGAGCCATTGGAGATCAATGAAAGCTCGCTCGCCTATAATGCGATTGCGGCGACACCGCCGGGCGGGCATTTCTTCGGTTCCGCGCACACGCTTGAGCGGTTTGAAACCGCCTTCCACACGCCTATGCTTGCCGATCTCAGGCCCTACCAGACCTGGGCGGACGACGGCGCCAGAACGGCAACCGAGCGCGCCAACAGGGTTTGGAAACATTTGCTGGAATATTATCAGGCGCCGCCGCTTGACCCTGGCTGTCGCGAGGCGCTCGATGCCTACGTCGCCCGGCGCAAGCAGGA
>JBGTJO010000059.1:0-4458 GCA_041745135.1 Aestuariivirga sp.
GCTGCTTTATATGCGAAGCGACGACGACAAGACGCCGGGCGGCGATCTTTCCCTTTACCATTTCAAGGGCAGGCCGCAATTCGGCAAGCATTATGTCGAGCTTTCCGATGTGGTTGAGGACAAGGTGGTGGGCTATGGCGCGAACCGCTTTGTGGCGTTCGTCAATTCGGCCGCCTCCCTCCATGGCGTGACGCCGCGCCCTCCGACCGAAAAGTACCGGCGCTATATTAACATCATCGCCACCGCCAGCCGCGATGTGTTTGAGTTGCCGAAGATGCCGCTGCACCGCCGGCTGAAATTTTGGCTGAAGCGCCGCCTGAAGAACAAGCCGCGCGGCATGATGGCCAAAAAATCCGGCTCCTGACGATCAACGGAATCTTGCATGAAACTTTTGCGCTACGGGCCGAAGGGCAAGGAACGACCCGGTATCCTCGATAGGAACGGCAAGCTTCATGATCTCTCAGGCGTGATTGCCGAGGTGAACGGCGAGGCGATTTCACCGAAAGGGTTGGCGCGGCTCCGCAAGATCAAGCCGGAGTCGCTGCCCTCGGTGCGGGGCTCGCCCCGCATCGGGGCTTGTGTCGCGAGACCGCAGAAATTCATCGGGATCGGCCTCAATTATTCCGACCACGCGGCTGAATCCGGCCTTCAGGTGCCGAAGGAGCCGATCATTTTCACCAAACAGGTGAGCTGCCTCTCGGGGCCTAATGACGAGGTGACGCTGCCGCCCAAGTCGAAGAAATCCGACTGGGAGGTGGAGCTCGGCGTCATCATCGGCACGCGCGCCAAGAATATTGCGCGGAAGGAGGCGCTCGCCCATGTGGCGGGCTATTGCACCGTGAACGATGTTTCCGAGCGCGAATTCCAGGCGGAGCGTTCCGGTCAATGGACCAAGGGCAAATCCTATGACACATTCGGGCCCGTAGGCCCGTGGCTGGTGACGGCGGATGAGGTGGAAGATCCCCAAAAGCTCCGCCTCTGGCTTGAGCTGAACGGCAAGCGCGTGCAGGACGGCTCGACCGCGACCATGGTCTTCAGCGTCGCTTTCATCGTGGCCTATGTCTCGCAGTTCTTCACGCTGCTGCCGGGCGACATCATTGCAACGGGCACGCCGCCCGGCGTCGGCATGGGCATGAAGCCGCAGCGGTTTCTGAAGCCCGGCGATACCATGCGCGTTTGCGTTGATGGGCTTGGCGAGCAGCTTCAGAAAGTGGTTCGCGATAAGTGAGGTTGCCCCTCCAGCGAGCCTCCTCTAGAAGCGCGTGGCCCATGGCTTCCAATCCCAAAGACTCCCGCCCCAGAGCCCGCCTTGCCAAGGGTTTTCGCGATGTCGGCCCCGATGAAATCCGCGGCCTCCGCCGCATGCTGGCGAAAATCCAGGATGTCTACGAGTCCTACGGCTTCGAACCGCTGGAGCAGCCTTTCATCGAATATACCGACGCACTTGGAAAATTTCTCCCCGATCAGGACCGCCCCAATGCCGGGGTCTTTTCCTTCCAGGACGACGACGATCAATGGTTGAGCCTCCGCTATGACTTGACGGCGCCGCTAGCCCGCTACGTGGCCGAGAACCAGCAGAAACTGCCAACTCCCTTCCGCAGCTATCGCCAGGGCTGGGTGTTCCGCAATGAAAAGCCGGGACCGGGCCGCTTCCGCCAGTTCATGCAATTCGACGCCGACACCGTGGGCAGCGCCTCCCCCGCCGCCGACGCCGAAGTCTGCATGATGGCCGCCGATACGATGGAGGCGCTGGGGATTGAGCGCGGCCGATATGTGGTGAAAGTGAGCAATCGAAAAATTCTCGACGGAATGATGGAGTCTTGCGGTCTCGATGGAATTGCCAATGTTGGGAAGCGCGTCAGTGTCTTGCGGGCAATAGATAAGCTTGATCGTCTGGGGCCAGCTTCAGTTAGACAGCTACTCGGGCCTGGAAGAAAAGATGAGAGCGGAGACTACACGACGGGAGTTGGCCTCGACATAGACGTCGCCAATTCAATATTGTCATTTGTTACTGGCTTGCCACTACAACTTGTTCAGAACGCGACAGACTCCGAACAGGGCTCGTGGCAGGAGATTAACGAGGCGCTCAGGAGTTACGGACGCTCAATCAACACCGCTGAGATCAAGAAACAGTTCTCATCCCCGCGATTGAATGACGGCGTTCAAGAGCTCGTCGAAATGGAGCGATTATTTTTGTCAGCAGGTTATGCTGGTACACGCATAGTGATAGATCCCTCTGTCGTCCGCGGTCTTGAATATTACACAGGCCCGGTCTTCGAATGCGAATTGCTAGTGGAGACGAAGGACGATGAAGGCCGGCCTGTGCGTTTCGGTTCCGTCGGTGGCGGGGGGCGCTATGATGATCTTGTCGCGCGCTTCACAGGACAGCAAGTTCCAGCGACCGGTTTCTCTCTGGGTGTTTCCCGGCTTTACGCGGCGCTGGAGCTGGTCGGCAAGGCGGAAGAGTTCGCAACGCTTGCTCCAGTAGTGGTGCTGGTCATGGATAAGGAGCGTCTTGGCGATTACCAGAAGATGGTGATGACGCTCCGCGCCGCTGGCGTCCGCGCTGAGATGTATGTGGGCACCGCGGGGATGAAGGCGCAGATGAAATATGCCGACAAGCGGGCAGCGCCGCTCGCTATCATTCAAGGCGGCGACGAGAAGGCCAAAGGCGAAGTGCAGATCAAGGATTTGGCGCTTGGCGCGGAGCTGGCATCGGGCATTCAGTCGCGTGAGGATTATGCGGGGCAGCGTCTGGCGCAGTTCTCAGTGCCTGAAGCAAATCTGGTGAAGGCCGTGCAAGAAGCACTCGCACGTGGCCGGTAATTTCCACTTTCCCTTCTCCCCTTCGGGGAGAAGGAGGAGCCCGCGCAAAGCGTGGGAGGATGAGGGGGAACCGCTATATCACATGCCCCTCACCTTCCCACGCGTTCCGCGTGGGCCCCTTCCTCTCCCCGAAGGGGAGAGGGGAAGTTGCTATGCCGGGTAAGTCGCGGGCCGAGCGGGAGGCGCTGGAGCGGCAGAACGCCACCATCATGGCGCTGTTCGAACGTGCGGGGTTCGACCATATCGCTCCCGATATCATTCAGCCTGCCGATATTTTTCTTGAACGCTCCGGCGAAGACATCCGTGCACGGACCTTTGTGTTCACCGATCCCTCGGGCGCTGAAATGTGCCTCAGGCCCGATCTTACGGTGCCGGCGTGCCGTTATCATTTGAGCCATGTCGAGGCGCCGGACCGGGAGTCGCGCTATTGCTATTGCGGCGCGGCTTTTCGTCACGAAGCGTCAAATCCGGCGGAATTCACCCAGACGGGACTGGAGTGGTTTGCCGCGCCGGACCCAGTCGCTGCGGAGGCGCGCATTTTGAAGCTTGCCATCACAGCACTTGAGGCGGCTGGGCTTACGAGATTTCAGGTGACCCTTGGCGACCTCGGGCTGTTCTCGGCGCTGCTGCAAGATATCGAGATGCCGGCGCGCTGGCGGCGGCGCTTGCAGCATCATTTTTGGCGGCCCGCCGCCTTTCGCGATCTTTTGGAAAGTTTCAGCGCAGAACGTGAGGCCCATCGCACCAGCATCTCCGCTCTTATTGACCGGATCCATGAAACCAACGCGCTCACGGTCGTGGAAGCCGAGCTGGAGTCGCGAAATCTGGCTCTCGTGGCTGGCCGGGATGCGGCGGAAATTGCCGAGCGCCTTGCGGAGAAGGCCGCCGACCGGCGGGAAAAGCCGCTGGGTCGTGGCAAGGCTGAACAGCTTGAGGCCTATCTCGCTATCGCTACCGAAGCTTCAAGCGTTGAAGCGGCACTTGGCGGGATCAAGGGTGGCAAGCGCTTTGCTGGTGCACGGAATTATTTCGCCCGCCGCCTATTCGAGATGGAGGAGCTAGGGCTTAATCCGCGCCGCTTCCACTTTGCCGCAGCCTTCGGTCGCGAGCTTGAATACTACACGGGCTTCACCTTTCAGATCGAAGCGGGCGGGAGCGTGGTTGCGGGCGGCGGGCGCTATGATGATCTCCTCTCCGATATGGGAGCACCCATGAAGGTTCCAGCCGTGGGCTGCGCCATCCACACGGACCGGCTGCGGGCGGTGCTGGCGTGAACGCGCTTCGCCTTGCCATTCCTTCCAAGGGGCGGCTGATGGAAGCCGCTGCGAATTCGCTCGCCAAGGCCGGTTACGAAATCGAATGCCGCGCGGCGAGCCGCGGGTATCGCGGCACGCTAATGGGCTTTGACAATGTTGAGGTGGCTTTTCTTTCGGCCTCCGAAATCGCCCAAAATCTGCGGGACGGCAAGGTCGATCTGGGAATAACCGGCGAAGACCTGCTGCGCGAGACCATCGCTCCCGATGATCCGTCAACGGAGGTTTTGCTCAGGCTGGGATTTGGCGGCGCCAATGTTGTGGCGGCGGTGCCCGAATGCTGGCTCGACGTGGCCGCCATGGCCGATCTCGATGAGGT
>JBGTJO010000060.1:0-5378 GCA_041745135.1 Aestuariivirga sp.
AATCGTTCCGGCCATCGTCTCGGTTTCCGTCTCGTAGAGCGGCACGATCATGGCGTGGCGGCTTGCCTCGAACTTGCTGCGGAGGCTTGACGATTTCGGAAGAGCCGCTGCTTCGGCTATGATCATGTTTCCTTTCAGCGAGCCATCGAGAACGGGCTCAATAGCTTTCAGGAAAGCCTGGCTTACGCCTCGAACCCACACCGCGCGGCGGCTGCCCGGAAAAGGCAGGGAAAGAACCTCGTCCGCAAGCCGCGCTGGATCGCCGGACAAAGCATCCTCATCGAGCGCCGTCACACTGAAGGGGTCGTCGACGCTTCCGGCAATCTGGCTGACGGCTTTCTTCGCCACATCCCTGACAACGCCCGAATCCTCTCCGTAAATCAGGACCGCACCGACTTCCGAGTTCGACTTGCGCAGAAATCCCTCAAGGGCCTGAACCTTCAACACAGCCATTTTTTGGCCAAGCTACCGGGACGCGAAATAGGCGGCGAGCCGGGTCCGGATATCCGTGCTCAGTTCATGAGCGACGCGTTCGGTGGCGTCATTCTCAGCTTGCATGTCGGCAAAGGGCTGGCGCACGACATCGTAGGAAATCTGAGAGAACGTCTTGCCGCTGTAGACGTTTTTCTCGCCTTCGAGCAATGCGAAATCGACCGAGACGCGGACTGCGTTTCGCGTCACATTCGGCTGCTCCTTGTCGATGACGTTGGTGCGGCCGCGGTCGATTTTCATCTCGAGTTTATAGCGATCTTCCCCAGCCGTTCCGGCGGGGCGCATGGACGACAGCAAATCGTTCCTGATGATCTGGCCGAGCCTGCTATCGGCTTCCGGAATTGCAACCGAGGCCAATTCGCCGACCACGCCGCGCTCATCGCTCGCGGTGCCATATAACGGGCGGTAGCTGCACCCGCCAAGGGCGAGCGCACAGACCATAGCAAGCAGTAGATACCCCCGGCTCATCATCATCCTACAATATTCACAATCCGGCCCGGCACCACAATGACTTTCTTTGCCGGCTTCCCCGCCAGGGCACGTTTCACTGATTCCAATTGCAATGCAATACTTTCGAGCTTGGAGGCGGGCACGTCCTTACCGACCCGGATTTCATCCCGGCGCTTGCCATTGACCTGGACGGCAATTGTGATCTGATCCTCCGCGAGGAGTGCCGCTTCCGGCACCGGCCACGGCGTATCGACGATGGGCGTGCCGTGGCCGAGGATTTGCCAGCATTCTTCCGCGAGGTGGGGCATCATGGGAGCAAACATCAAGACCAGGGTTTCGGCAGCCTCGCGAATCGCGAATGCCTGCGGCTGGGGCCCCTGCAAGGCGGCGCTGAGCGCGTTGGCCACCTCATAGACGCGGGCGATCGAACGGTTGAAACGCAGATTTGAAAGATCGCCTGTAACCGCGTGCAGGGCCCGGTGAACCGTGCGGCGGAGCTCGATGCCGTCACCGGCTTCCGTTCCGGCACGAATTTTGGCGGCGTCGTTGACAATGCGCCACAGGCGCTGGGTAAAACGCCAGGCGCCCTCGACGCCCTCCTCGGTCCATTCAATGTCGCGCTCGGGTGGCGTGTCGGACAGCATGAACCAGCGCGCCGTGTCGGCGCCGTAGCGCTCGATGATGGCTTCGGGATCGATGACATTGCGCTTGGACTTCGACATCTTCTCGATGCCGCCGAGGGCGAGGGGTTCGCCGGTATTGGCATGAAACCAGCGCCCGTCCTTGTACTCGGCGTCGGCGGGAAATATCCATTCGCCAGCCGCCGTCCTGAAGGTCTCGTGAATCACCATGCCCTGGGTGAAGAGGCTGGCGAAGGGCTCGACTATGTCAAGATGGCCGGTCCGGGACATGGCCCGGCAGAAGAAGCGCGAATAAAGCAGTTGCAGGATCGCGTGCTCGACGCCGCCAATATATTGATCGACCGGCAGCCAGTAATCCGCGGCCTTGGGGTCGACCGGCTCATCGGCCTTGGGGGAACAGAAGCGCAAAAAATACCAGGACGAATCGATGAAGGTGTCGAAGGTATCGGTCTCCCGCTCGGCGGCGCTACCGCAAGTAGGGCAATTTACGTGCTTCCAAGCCGGATGATGTTCCAGCGGATTGCCCGGCTTATCGAAGGTGACATCCTCCGGCAGAATCACGGGAAGCTCGCTCTTCGGCACCGGCACGATACCGCAGGCTTTGCAGTGGATGACTGGAATGGGGCAACCCCAGTAGCGCTGGCGCGATACACCCCAGTCGCGCAGGCGGTAGTTCACGGTTCGCTGGCCGATGCCAATGGCCTCGAAGCGCCGGGCAGCTTCCTTCTTGGCCTCGGACACCGTCATACCATTGAGGAAATCGGAGTTAATAAGGACGGCGTCATCGCCTTCCTTCTCGAGGAAAGGTTCGCTGCCAATCTTAAAAGTGTTTGGATCCGCCGATTTAGGCGCCACTACCGGTACGACTGGGAGGTCATACTTTCGGGCGAACTCGAGATCGCGCTCGTCATGCGCGGGGCAGCCGAAAATCGCGCCCTCGCCATAACCCATGAGCACGAAATTGGCGGCAAAGACCGGCAGGCGGACACTGGGGCGAAAGGGATGGCGCGCGAAGAGTCCGAGGGGATAGCCTTTCTTTTCGGCGCGTTCGATTGACTCCTCACTGGTGCCAAGGGCTGCCACCTCGCGACGGAAGTTGGCCAAGCCTTTGTCTTTCGCAGCAAGGCGTTTGGCCAGTTCGTGGTCGGCGGAAATGGCGCAAAAGGTGGCGCCGAAGATCGTGTCTTGACGCGTTGTGTAGACTGTCAAACGTTCGTCGAGCAGCGGGCCGCCGGCGTCTTCCAGAGCAAAAGAGAAACGCAGACCCTCCGACCGGCCGATCCAATTGCGCTGCATCAGGAGGACTTTTTCCGGCCATTGATCGAGTTCGTCGAGGGCCGACAGGAGCTCTTCGGAAAATTCGGTGATTTTCAGGAACCATTGGGCCAAGTCGCGTTTCTCAACCAGCGCGCCTGAGCGCCAGCCGCGGCCGTCGATCACCTGCTCGTTGGCGAGCACGGTGTTGTCGACCGGGTCCCAGTTCACGGTCGAAACCTTGCGCTCCACCAATCCCGCCTTCATGAAGTCGATGAACATTTCCTGTTCATGGCGGTAATAGGAGGGATCGCAGGTGGCGATCTCGCGGCTCCAATCGAGAGCCAGTCCCATGGATTTCAATTGGCCGCGCATGGCGGCGATATTTTCATAGGTCCAAGTCTTCGGGTGGACGCCGCGCTCGATCGCGGCGTTCTCCGCCGGCATGCCGAAGGCATCCCAGCCCATGGGGTGGAGGACATTATAGCCGCGCGCGCGCAGGAAGCGCGCCCTGACATCGCCCATGGTGTAATTGCGCACATGGCCCATGTGGATGCGCCCGGAGGGGTAGGGAAACATTTCAAGCACGTAATATTTCTGACGGGCCGGATCTTCCTTGGCCTCGAAGCAGCGATTCTCGGCCCAGTAGCGCTGCCAGCGGGGTTCTACATCGCGCGGGTTGTAGAGTTCGGGGCTTGGGGATTTCGCCTCGGATATCGGGTTATCGGTTTTCATGATCGGCGATGGCAGTACCAGTCCTTGAAAAGACCCGCAAGCAAAGCCATAAACCTTAGCGTTCAAGAGGTCCCATGACTCACTCAGGGCTGGAGAGCGTGCGGCAGGGGATCAGGCGGGCGGCCTTAGCAGCGGGCCGGGATCCTGCCTCCATAAAGCTTATCGCCGTCACCAAAACCTTCGATGCGGCCGCTATCGAGCCGGCGATCACCGCAGGCCACACAATGTTCGGCGAGAACCGGGTGCAGGAGGCAAAGGCAAAATGGCCAAGCCTAAAGGCCACGCATTCCAAATTGCAGCTTCATCTCATCGGCCCTCTGCAAAGTAATAAGGTGGCCGATGCCGTCACTCTCTTTGGCGCGATACACGCGATTGATCGAAGCAAGATCGCCGAATCCATCGCGAAGGAAATGCAAAAACAGCAGCGGCTTCTCCAACTTTTCGTTCAAGTGAACACGGGCCGGGAAGAACAGAAAGCGGGCATCGCGCCCGGAGAGGCGGACCGCTTCATCGCCGGTTGCCGCGAGAAATTGAATCTCACGATATCCGGATTGATGTGCATTCCTCCGTTCACGGACGATCCGGAGCCGCATTTCAAGCTTCTGGCCGGCATCGCCAAGCGTAACGGCATCGCCGAACTCAGCATGGGCATGAGCGAGGATTACGCCACCGCTATCGCCTGCGGCGCGACTTTCGTGAGGGTTGGTTCGGCGATTTTCGGTAGCCGGCCGGCTCCACCACCAGCTGGGTAGATTTTCCACAACGCGCCAACACCGTTGCCATATCGCGTTGGGACAGGGCGACGCATCCCGCCGTTGGCGCGTTGGCGGGATTTGCGAGATGGAGAAACACGGCGCTGCCCCTGCCCTGGCTGCGGGGGCGCTGATTGTGGGACAGAATGACCACCACATCATAGAGGTGATCAGCGCGGCGCATGACCTCGTGGCTCGTTGGATAGGGCAGCCGCACGGGCCGGTTATAGTTGCGGTCGCCTGCCTGATCGCACCAGCCGTCGGAAGCCGTCAGAACCTGTTTCGCAAGCGCGGAAACAGGCCGCAAGACCCGGTCGGGCCGATACATGATCTGCAAAAGCCGCCAACGGCCGACGGGTGTTGATCCGTCGCCCTCTTTCTTCAGATGGCTACGGCCCGATTTGCCCAAAACGCAGGGAAAACGAAGTCCACCCATGGCCAATACCCCGCGAGTCGCTCTCATGCTGATCGCGCGAACGTGAATATCTGTGACGATTTTCCTCACGGCGACTTGTCTTGCGGAAGGTGTTATCAACAGGCAAAACTGAACTTACCAGCAATGCTTAGGCCTTTGGCAATGACCACCACAAAGAAAATCCTGATCGTCGACGATGACGACGCGCTGCGCGAAACGCTCCGGGAACAATTCTCGCTGCATGACGAATTCGTGGTGACCGATGTCGCCAACGCCACGGCGGGCGTCAAAGCGGTCAAGGCCGATCACGCCGACCTCGTGCTGCTTGACGTCAATCTCCCCGATATGGACGGACGGGAAGCCTGCAAGATCATGCGGCGCAACGGCTACAAAGGGCCGATCCTCATGCTCACCGCGCAAGGCTCCGATTCAGACACGATCCTCGGGCTTGATTCCGGCGCCAACGACTATGTGACAAAGCCGTTTCGCTTCGGCGTGCTGCTGGCGCGGATCAGAGCCCATCTCCGCCAGCATGAACACAGCGAGGACGCGGTCTTCAAGGTTGGGCCCTACACGTTCAAGCCCAGCGCCAAGATGCTGATCCGCGACGACAACAAGAAAATCAGGCTCACGGAAAAG
>JBGTJO010000061.1:0-11153 GCA_041745135.1 Aestuariivirga sp.
TCAATTCTCGTGAAGCGTGTCGATAGCGTAGGGTGTACACTGCTTCCGTAACGCTTTGAAATCTAGCGAAGGAGGGTGTACACTTTTCGACTGATTTAGCGTTGATTTTGCTGGGTTTCTGCACTCCCGCAGGGAGCGCCAAGTCCTTCTTCTTTAGAAAAACTTCCTTCGTTTACAATAGATTTTGGGAAAGGGTGTACACTTGGAGCACAGGTGTACAATTTTTCGTTTTTCTTACGTTCCATCTTTGGCCAGTTGCAGCATGCCTAATAGCTCATCCGACGATCATCAACCGCGCTTACTAGCGCGATGAACGCACGAACATGCTTCGGAAGCTTATAGAATATGGAGGCTGGATGTTAGCGTGGTCCCGCAAAGGGGTGGATAGACTTCGTCGCCTCCCTCATTCCGAGCTTGCAGCCAGTCACGAGGGAAATCGTGGAAGACCCTCGAACACAACTGTTTGGTATCATTGCCGATGTCCCCACCTCTGATCAAAATTTTTTTAAAAAGACAGGACCTACGAGCCCAAACTTGACAGCTTCGTTGAAGTGCCGCAATCCTTCTAAAGGAGTCCTATTTTTTCATGGAGTTTGCGGTCAATTGGTTGAATGTCAATGAGCTCAACCCCGGATCCTTTAACTCCTTTGCCAACACTCGATCCGAAATATCTCTGGGTCATCATTTTTCCAATCGTAGTCGTGCTGTTGGCCGAATTAATGGTCGGTGCTCTCGGGTCGTACCCAATAACAATCGGGGGCTTGCTCCCTGCCGATGAAGCCAGCACAACCATCGCGGGAACGGAAGCGGCCCTTCGTTTGAGAGTACTGGGTCTGTTTTTGCTGCTTGCTGTGAGCAGCGCTGCTATTGTGGCACGGTTTGTATCTGAAAGCAGAACCCAATTTGACCGAAAAACTGGGTCTTTGCTGCTCGTTGGAGCCACAATCTGTCTGATAGTGGCCGTTTTGATCGAAGCATTTCCGATACTAGAAATTATTCCGAGAAGTTTCCATGTTCTCGGGAAAGATTTATTTGAGCGGGCCTTTGAGCTCGCCAGCAAATTTCCCAGAGCTTTCACTGAGGATATATTGTGGTGGTTGATGAATTTTGGAGGATTTCTGGTTGGTGCAGCAGTAGCATCGCTCATTATGATTGCCATTTCCTCATTGGCGACCATTGAGAATGGGGATATCAACGCTCGGAAGGCACATTGGAGACATCAAACCGAGCGGCTGCAGCTGACAATTTATATTTCGACCGGACTACTCGTTGCAGGGCTTCTCTTCATGCAGAGTTGGGCCATGTGGCCGACCTTTGCCCTTGCTCCCGGAATCGAAAAAGCTCTTTCTCCTTCAAGCGCCAACTATAACGCACTAGTGAATTCCTATCTGGCATACACCGGCATTGAATATTCACTACTACTAGCAAGCTTTACCGTGCCGGTAATGGTGTTGCTTAATCGACAAGCGAATATGATCGCCGTTGCGAGCCTTAGGAGCAAATCACTCGTTGCTACTCCACCAGGACAGTTCAGCGCGGCGACGATTTCAGCCGAACGAAAGAGCGAGAACCTCGTGGTGCAGTTTATTGATCAGTTGAAAGCTCTCGCAGCGATTCTCGCGCCGTTTGTTGCGGGCTCTCTCGGTAATTTTGTCACAGTACTTTCCGCCAAATCCTGAGTGTTGAGCTCGCGTGCCAAGCACAACAACTTCGTACTAGGAACGCGCCTTAGCCGCGGCCCTTGCGTTTCGCCTTGGGTTTAGGGCGTTTTTTGGCAGAGGTACCGGCTTTCGCTGTCTTTCGTCGTACTGTGGCGCGAGTTAGAGCCACGTCGTTGATAGTGGTGATTAGGCGCAGTCGGCTTGACTCGCCACGTCCCCGCGCAACAAAAGTATCGGCCTTGCGGACCACCGTCCCGAAATCAAGGTCGGTGCGGGTTTCAAGGAAGGGTAGGCTGACATGATAGTGGGCAATCTTCTCGTATGGCAGACCTTTGACCCCTTCGCCCCGCACAACTAGTTCCGGTAGATAGTCTATTAGGGGGGATTGATCGGCAATAAGTGCCGTGGCCTGCAGTGTATCGTCATGTACGCGAAGGACGAGCTTCCAGAATTCCCTGGGTGCTTTGAACCCTTTCATGTCGGTTCTGCCTCGATCCCACTCGATATCATTTTCATCGTCAAATATTGGCCCGGTGAAAACACTTACCTTTTGACGATCTGCGCGGGCATTGCGCAGTACGTACTCCTCAAGGGCCCGCCAATACATTTCGCCACCGGGATGACCGGTCTTTTTGGTTTTTTTATTCTTAGTCTTTGCTTCGAAGCTAAGGGATTCGTGGGTGGATTTGGCAATGCCCATATTGAAGAAACCGACTTGGGGTGCGCAATTCGTCACATGGAAGGTATCAGCATTGGCATACCGGATAAGATCCTCGTCATTGCCCCAGAGAGGGTCTTGGCGCCTTGTTAGATGCCCTTGTTGGAACATTCGGTTCACATGCTGACCCCCGGTTTTCTTATCGACAATCCGGTTTCCATGGGCGTCGAATGTTGTTTGTCCCTGATAAAAGTCGCGGGGGGTCTGCTGATCAGGCCGGATACGCCCTTCGGGGAACCAGAGTTCGGAAGCCTCTTCGCCATCGCCCGCGAAGGGGTCGCTGATGGTGCCGGTGAGGCGGTTGAAGTCTTTCGAAGTGGACCCGTCGATATTCACGGCTGAGACGAATGCCAAGCGGCGCTTTCCATTCATTATTACGCTGGAGTGATAATATTTCAGCTCATAGGGATTGTCGCCTGCCCGGGCCTCGCTATTCCTCGCTGCAATTTTTCGCCAACTGGGTGAGAGGTTGGGTAGAGGTATGGCAATTTTACCGAGAAATTCCGGATCGTATCCGTCACGGTTAGTATAATCTGGGTCGAGCTCAAGCTTAGCTTCGCTGCCCTCTTCAGAGGGCTTGATCGCGAATACGGCGCCCGAATTCGCACGTGCCGCGTCTCCGCGCCGGGCGGCGGCACGGTCGCCGACGCGGATCGATACCGTGAGGGGAATGTTCCAGGTTGCTACGCCATCATCACTCATCTCTACGGAAGCCATTGCGGCATTGCTTCGGTAAGTGGATTCGGAATCGCTAGAGATAACCGCAGGCGCAACATTATCGAGGCCGAGTTGCAAGGCCTCGTCGATAAAAGCGCGGGATCCGGGTTCTAGACTGCTTCTAAGGGTCGTGAGGTCACTGAAGATTGAGCTTGCGCGAATGCCTTCATTCACCGTCTTCGGTAGGAGTTTGCCTTTTTCGTCTGTTAATTCCCGATGAGGGGTACCCCAATGGTGTAGTGCCACGAGTACGAATTGGACGTTGAAGACTGGCGATCCTGACGATCCTGGCTCCGTATCGGCGAGGTAATGGAGGGTAGTACCATTCCTAGCCACGAGCTGGTTTTCGCGCAACACCGCCTCTTTCGGTCGAGTATCGGGGTGCTGGATAATGTTCACTAAATCGCCGAGTTGATGTTTGTTACGCGCATTGCTGACGGGCAAATAGCCGAAGTCGGTTAGGGATTTCTCTCCCATGACCCGCTCACCCAAAGCGACGACGGTGTAGTCCAGATCGTCCTGGTCATTGGTAAGGAAGCAGAATTCAGGGGCTAAGGTATAGCGGGTTACTTTGAGGAGGGTTCCCTGAACATCCCGTTCATAGTCGAATTCGACGAGCAACCCCGCGCAGGAGGATTTGTTGCCGATTACGTGATTGTTAGTCATCAATAGGCGGGGCGAGATTAGGAAGCTTGTTCCAATCCCCGCGCCGTCCAGGGTGATGATCCGCCCTACGGCCCGTGCGGCGCGACGGCCACGCTCAAAGAAGGCAACATCTACGAAATCAATAGTTTTCCCAAAGATACGTTCTTGGCCTTCACCCGACCTCAGCAACATACGGTGGGCGGTCTCCAGTGAGCTACCGGTTCTCGCCTGATAGACCTGCTCGCGCCGCGTTGTTTCAGGTTCTGCCTCCCCAGGCCGGCCTTCAGCAATTGCAGCGGCGGACTTACGAATTTGCCCCATGCACGTCGCCACGCGCGCGCGCGCGGCATTGGCAATTCTGGGTGGCGCCTTGATCATGTAATTCCGCCTTGCCCCGACCGTCCCCCGCCGGCGAACTGTAATCGATTGTTGGACTGGTCGACGTTTCCCACCAACCTGGTGGATTCCATTTATCTTCTATGGAAACTGAAAAAATACAAGTTCATAGTGTCATTCGGCTGTTGCTGTGAGACAATTTGGCCCGGGAGCGCTGAACGTGGAGGACCAATAGACGGATGATCTCGCGCCTCTTAAGTCCAGAAGGCGCGGGTCTGTTTGAATTTCTTCCAGGATTTACGAAGGTCTTCATCGGCGCGTGAGGTCCCGCGCGCATACCAGCCCAGTATGAACCCGGAGGCTGTTTCCGCGTTACCGCCAAGGCGCGCCGGCACCTTTTTCAGGAAGCGTTTGGCGCTGGCGCCGTCGTTGTGAGCGCCGAGCAGATCCTGAAGAACGGAAACCTTGCGGACATAGGAGGCAGTCCGGCGGCGGCCGAACAATCCACCGAAAAACTCCGCGCCGTATCGTAGGTTCTTGAAGGCGAGGCGCAGCTCGTGCCGCTTTTCGTCCGGGTGATTAGCAAGCCCTTTCCCACGCTTCAGGACGCGGGCCTGCATTTGGCCCAAGGCCTGCCTGGCGAACACCTCCGCCCTTACCTCCGGTTTCAGTTTGGGTTCAACATGAAGCCAAGGGCGGCGCTGGAGCACGCTTTGCACCTTCAAAACGAAAAGTGTCGTGTCGCGGTTCTCGATCACGGCACGCGCATCCTTGTAGGCAGCCGCCCTGCGCTCCTCGAATGCCGCCATCAAGGTCTTGGAACTGCCGGGAGGGTCAAGGTGCAAGAGCGGGCCTTTCTCGAGGAATTCGCGAAAGGCATCGTAATCCCGCGCCGGGCCGAGTGCTGAGGCAATTCGCTTGGCTTCATCCCTCAAGACATCGAATTCCGGGCAAGGCAAGGCGCGCTTGAACATGGCCAGAGCGGTGCGCAGGCGGCGCAGCGAAATGCGCATTTGATGGATCGCTTCGGGGTTTTCGGTTTCCCGCAATGCCGCCCAGTTCCCTACGAACTGCGCTAGGGTGCCTGAGAGGACGGCGCCGACCGCGTCATCCAGTGTCGCCTTTCTACTAAAACGAATGGGCCTCGCCTTAACCGGCGAAGGCAATTCGCCTGCGGCGATACGGGAGCCTCGCTCGCCCTTGCTGACAAAATCGAGGCGCAGGGGAAGCTCGCCCGCAAGTGCCGCCGCCAAATCGTAGAGGTCTGTTTCGTCGCCTCCCTTAAGTTCAAGCTCGATCTCCCTCAGCGGAACTCTCTTTTTACCCGCGACGACGGTGCCGTCATCCAACGCGACTTCGATTTTGGAGCGGCCACTGACGAGGAGGAAGGTCCGCCGCTTGATTTGTGTTTCAAACTGCGCTCTCAGCGGTCTCTTGCCGACCATTCCCTTGAGACTGTCCGCCGTGGTCTTATCCAACAGAGACAAGTTGGGACGGAGGGTAGGGGAGGGAACCTCGACCTCGTTTCGCAGAAACGGACCGTCGACCGGCGCACTCGCCGATTTGACGGTCAGCACGGGTGAGGCGCGTTCGTTTTTCCGAATGCGAAGGACAACCCCGTTCTTTCGCAGTTCTCCCGAGGACGTATCAAAATATATGGAACGAAGTTTCTGGGTCTGACCGGTGGAGGCTGCTGCAAGAATGCCGGAGTTCAACGCGCACTCAAGGCCGACGGAGTCGGTTTGGAACTTAACCTCGAGTTCCTGCCCGTTTCGCTTGTTGGTGCGATGGGGGTCCGTAGCCAGTTTGTTCATGATGGGCGGCCTCAACGGCCCGGCAGGGTGGTGACTGAAACTGTCATAGTCAACACGGTGATTCCGTTACTTCAACATCATTGACCAGCCCTATAGAATCATTGAAGTAAAGCTACATGGCCCGGCAGACTCACGCATTGCATCAAATTGGCGCCTTGCCATTTTTCGTCAATCCAGACGGAAGCCGGGACGTCTGCCTTGTAACCTCAAGAGGGGGCGGACGGTGGATCATACCCAAGGGCAACCCCATCCGCGGCCTTGCGCCCCATGAGGTGGCAGCCAAGGAAGCTCTTGAAGAGGCGGGCTTGGTGGGCAAGGCCGGGCGGCGTTGCATCGGAACATTCGAGTTTGCCAGGCGCCGCGGCGGCCACGAGCAAGTTTATTCGGTTGACGTTTATCCGCTCCACGTCGAGCGGCAGTTGCGGACATGGATAGAAAAGGAGCAGCGGTCGGTGCTTCGCTGCGATGTCAAAACCGCGCTATCGCTGGTGGCCGCGCGCGATCTCGCATCCTTGATCAATCGATACATCGTCAAATCGAAAACTCATATCGATTTGTGAGTCATCAACGAGCCTGCTTCGCTTACGAGAAGCCGCCAGAACGCTTCACCGGCTTCGGCAATCTCGCCCTCATTGCAGATTCGATGCAGGAGAGCGGTTGAAGGCAGCGCCACATTCCGCTGATTTCGGGTGAGGCCTTCGGTGGGGGTTTCACGGCCCCGCTCGGCGATACGGGCGAGCCGTGTTTCGGGAGCGGCGTAGATTTCAGCGATGACCGTATTAGGAAATCGGCGCACCGTCTCCGGAATAATCGTCCTTGAGACATTGACCCCGACAATGCAGCCGCGGCGGAGATGGTCTTCGATCTCGCGGCGAACGCCATATTTGAGGCCATGGGCTTGCCATTGCAACGCAAATGCGCGCCGCTGGGCGAGCGCATCATAACTCTGCTCATCAACCGATTCATGATCTTCGGCTGCGATATTGGTTTGGCGCGTTACGACACGTCGGGGAAATACGAACCGACGATCGCCGGCCAATCGCTTCCGGGCATAGCGCAACACGCTGTCCTTGCCGGCACCGCTCGCGCCCACGACCAGCACCAGCCTTCCCGCCGTCATATCAAAGCACCCTGACACCCTCGCGCCAAACCTTCCGTACTACGGGGAAGCCGCCCTGCAAGGAAATCTGCACCAGGTCGGCACGCTTTCCTATGGCGATTTCTCCGCGGTCGTCCAAACCCGCGGCGTGCGCGGGATTGGCGGTCACGAAACTCAGCGCTTCGGGAAGGCTGATGGATTCGACTTTGTCCGGAAGCGCAAAGGCCGCCAAGAGTAGGCTTGCTGGCACGTAATCTGACGATAAGATATCAAGACGGCCTGAGGCGGCGACTTCTAGTGCTGAGATGTTGCCGGAGTGGGAGCCGCCGCGTACCACATTGGGCGCGCCCATGAGAACGGCAAGGCCCCACATGTGGGCGGCCGCGGCCGCTTCAGCGGTCGTTGGAAACTCCGCGATCGTAACACCGTCGGCAACGGCCTCGTCGATATGGGCAAGGGTTGCATCATCATGGCTCGCCAGGCGCATGCCTGCCGATTTCACGAGATCGAGAATGCTTGCCTTGTTGTGCGCCGCATGGGTTCGCTGGAGCTTCTGCTTCTCGGCGATATAGCTTTCCATTTCCTCCGGCACGATGAGCTTCTTGCCGAAATAATACTCCTTGAACTTTTCCATGCTCACGAACTGCCGGGCACCCGGTGTGTGATCCATGACCGAGACGAGGCGGACATCGCCCGCCGCCATCGTGCGCCTGGCAGCCTCGACCGTATCGGGGCAGGGCAGTTCGCAGCGCAGATGAATGAAATGCTCCGCGCGCAACTGGCCGCCGGATTGCGTCTTCTGAATGGCGGTGGCCAAACCTATAGCGTTGCGCGCGGCGACATCGTCGGGATCGAAGGAGCCCGCGCGGAGCGCGTCGAAAACCGTGGTGATGCCGGCGGCGGCGATTTGCGCATCATGGGCGATGACGGCGGATACGGCGGGCCACTCGACGCCGGGGCGCGGGTGAAGATGGCTTTCGAGATGATCCGTGTGGAGTTCGATCAAGCCCGGGACCAGATAGTCGCCATTGAGATCCTCCGCGGCGCTGGCAGCGCCAGCATCGATCGAGACAATGCGGCCGCCATCCACTTTGAGCGAGCCGGTTACGATTTCATCGGCCAGCACAATCTTGGCGTTGGAAATTGTCAGCTCGCTCATAGGGCGACATTCAACTCATAGGGCGGACGCAGGGGAAAGCGTTCGTCGGCACGGAAATCGGCGCCCGGCAAAAGTTCGGTGAAGATCGTCAGTGCGTCGAGGACGTAGGGCTGCCTGAGTACAGGAGAAAAATGCGATTGCGCGACCGCCAGAAAGCGCTGGCGCTCGCTTTGGCCAAGCTTCCTGGTCAGCGTGAGGTGAATACTGTATTCACCAAGGACATAAGGATAGCCCCAATCGCGAAGGTTCCGCTCCTGGCGGGCGGTGAGATTTGCGGCACGGCGGCGCGCCAGCTCTTGATCTTCGAGGGGCGCGCGAAAGCTGTCGAGTTCGCGCACGCAGCGGGCCGCCACGGCGGCGAAGGAACCGTCATCGTCCTCGGGTGTCAGTGCTATGAAGCCGTCGATTTCACACAACGCCAGCCGGATGCAGGAGGCCGTATCCATTTGGGCGGCAATAAGGGCTACGGCATCGCCGAGTTCGGCGCGGGTGCATCCTGATTTTAAAACAAACGGCGGCTTCAATGTTGCGTGAAGGCCGTAGCGGCGTGGACTGGCGGTCGCCTCCCGGAGCCCTTCAAGCGCCGGTTGCTTCATGAATTGGCCGGTGAAGGCGTCGCGGCCCAGCCATTCCGATCCGAGCCGATGCAACTGGCTTCCCGGGGCAGGCGCGTAGTAGATGGCATGCCTCATGCTCAAACCATGATCTTGCGGAGTTGTTGCGATATGATGTCGACAATGGCGACGGTTGCGATCACCATGATCATGAGGGCTGCCGTCTCGCCGTAGTAGAAGCCGCGGATCGACTCGAAGAGGACCTGGCCGATGCCGCCGGCGCCGACGAGGCCCAGCACGGTTGCGCCGCGCACGTTCGATTCGAAACGGTAAAGGCTGTAGGAAATCCACAGCGGCATGACCTGCGGGACGATGCCGTAAAGCACCTCCTGGGTGCGCGTGGCGCCGGTGGCGCGAATGCCTTCAACGGGTCGAGGGTCGGATGCTTCTACCGCTTCGGAGAAAAGCTTCGCCACGATGCCGGTGGTGTTGATGAAGATTGCCATCACGCCGGCGAAAGGGCCGAGGCCTACGGCCACGACGAAGAACACCGCCCACACCAGTTCGTTGATGGAACGGCAGGCGTCCATCAGGCGGCGCACGGGCTGAACGATCCATGGCGGGGCTACGTTGTTTGAGCACAGCAAAGAGAGCGGCATGCCCAAGATCACAGCGAGAAAAGTGCCCCACACGGCGATCTGGACGGTGACAACGAGTTCCGAGAGGTAGTAACGCCATTCCTTGAAGTTGGGCGACAGGAAACCCGAGCCATAGCTCGCCATGTTTCCCGCATCGGTGATGAGGCCAGGGGCGCGATAGATTTCGGCGGGATTGAAACTCCACGCCAGGAGCCCGGCCAGCACGACCCAGACGGCGATCCTGCCCCAGCGCTCCCGGAAGGGAACGGGTGGAATGGCGATCTCGTCCTTGAGGAGTTCAGCGCTCACATAAGCCTCACGCAAAAACGGGCGGTGCAAAAACCCCGCCCGCGCATGCAAAACGGCAGGCTCAGGTCTGCGGCACTTCGTCCATCAGCTTCTCGAAGGTGGCCTTCTTGGTCTCAAGCTCTTTCATCTGAGCGTCTTTGTCGGCCTGGGAAACATTCGCGTCCGCCTTCAGCTTGTTCATGCTCTTGGAGATTTCAAGAATGCGGATGGGATAGAGCTGCGCATCGGAGGAGGGCTTGAAGGGAGCCCAGCCCAGGGCTTTCAGAACTTCGCGCTCGGCCTTCACTTCCTCCGGCGTTCCCTGGCGGCCATAGGTCATGAAGAAAGTCATGATCTTGCTCTTGGCCTCATCTTCCATGTCCTTGCGCCAGACGATGGGGTCTGAAGGAATGAGCGGCGAGCGCCAAATTTCCTTGATCATCGCCGCCTTGTCGGGATCCCTTTGGGTAAAGTTGCGGAGGTTTTCGGTGTTGTTGGTCGCGGCGTCGACCTGCTTGTTGACCACGGCCATGAGATTGGTCTCGTGGTTAGCGTTGGTCACGGCCTTGAAGCAATCCTTGGGCTCAACGCCCTTGGTGGAGAAAAGATAGACCGAGGGAACCAGAAAGCCCGAGGTCGAATTCGGATCGCCATTGCCGAAGGACAGCGACTTGTCGCATTTCATAAGATCGTCGGCCGAGGCCAGCGGGCTGTCCTTGTGGGTGACGATCAGCGACCAGTAGCCGGGGTCGCCCGCTGCGCTGACGCTTTGCGCGAAAATTTGCGCATCGGCGCGGTCCACGGCTTCCATGGCGGATTTATTGCCATACCAGGCCATCTGCACCTTGTTGAACTTCATGGCTTCGATGATGCCGGCATAGTCGGACGCGAAGAAGGGTGTCACCTTGATGCCGGTGTCCTTGGCCATCTCGGCCAGGAAAGGCTCCCAGTATTGCTTCAGGTTCTGCTGGGATTCGGTGGAGATGATGCCGAAGTTGATTTCCGTCGTTTCGGCGTAAGCAGGCAGAGACGCAAACATCGCACCTGCGGCGATGAACCCTTTCATGAAAGTCTTCATTGGAATGCCTCCTGTTGGTGTGGGTCGTGGGTACTACGCCGCGACGGCGACGGGTCCGGCCAGATCGGCGGCGTCGGGCAGAACCAGCTCTTCGCTGGCCGATCCGTAGATGTCTTTCAGGCGCTGGTTGGTGAGGGCGGCACTTGGGCCGTCGAAAACGATGCGGCCGGCCCGCATGGCGATGGTGCGCGGGCAAAACCTTCGCGCATATTCGATCTGATGGAGCGAGACGACGATGGTGATGCCGTCCTCGCGGTTGATGCGGACAAGGGTTTCCATGACGCGGCGTGCCGATGCTGGATCGAGGGAGGCTATGGGTTCATCGGCGAGAAGGACTTTCGCACCCTGAACGAGGGCGCGCGCGATCGCGGCGCGCTGCTGCTGGCCGCCGGACAAAGTCGAGGTGCGTTGGCGCGCCGTTGCAGCGATGCCGACCCGCTCAAGCG
>JBGTJO010000062.1:0-3051 GCA_041745135.1 Aestuariivirga sp.
GCGGGTGATGTCCTCGCCGGTCTTGGCGTCATAGACGACGAAATCCGTTCCGGCCTTCACCATGACAGCGAGATCGTCGAGCGTCACATAGGTGCTGGTGGCCGTGTTGTAGAGCCGCCGGTTGGCATATTTCTTGATGACGACGGCGCTCGGCGGCGATGCCTTTTCCTCGCTCAAGACGCGTAACTCCTGACCATTGCAGCGCAAAAATTGCGCTCCGCAATGCACAATTGCAAGCGCAAAAATCATGTGGCATTGCACAAGCAGGCTCACGAGGGCATAACCCGGCCAACAGCGAGGCAAGGAGCAGCAATGGCGGGCACGGAAAATGGAGTTGTGATCGTTTCGGCGGCGCGGACGCCGGTTGGATCGTTTAACGGGGCGTTGTCGAGCCTGCAGGCCTCCGCCCTGGGCACCGCCGCTCTCAAGACGGCCATGACCCGCGCCAAGGTCGAACCGGCGGAGGTCGATGAGGTCATCCTGGGTCAGATCTTAACCGCCGGCCAAGGTCAGAACCCGGCCCGCCAAGCTTCGATCAACGCGGGCATCCCCAATACCAGCCCCGCCTGGGGCATGAACCAGTTATGCGGCTCCGGGCTTCGCGCGGTGGCGCTGGGCTTGCAGCAAATCGTCAATGGCGATGCCAAAATCGTCGCGGCCGGCGGGCAGGAATCCATGAGCAAGGCGCCCCATGTGGCGCATCTGCGCGACGGCGTGAAGATGGGCGACTGGCAGCTCATCGACACGATGATCAAGGACGGTCTCTGGGATGCCTTCAACGGCTATCACATGGGAACGACGGCGGAGAACGTGGCGCGCCAGTGGCAGATCACCCGCGATGTGCAGGATGCTTTCGCAGTCGCCTCCCAGAACAAGGCCGAGAAGGCCCAAGCCGCCGGTAAATTCAAGGACGAGATCACGCCCGTCACGATTGCCACCCGCAAGGGCGACGTCACCGTCTCCGATGACGAATATATCAAGAAGGGTGTGACGCTTGAAGGCATCGCTAAACTGAAACCGGCCTTCGCCAAGGATGGCAGCGTCACCGCCGCCAACGCGTCGGGCATCAATGACGGTGCAGCCGCTGTGATCCTCATGAGTGCGAAGGAAGCGGAAAAGCGCGGGCTAACGCCGCTTGCCCGCATCGTGTCATGGGCCAGTGTCGGCGTCGATCCTGCGATCATGGGTTCGGGCCCCATTCCCGCTTCGCGCGCGGCACTCAAGAAAGCGGGATGGAAGGTGGACGAACTCGATCTTGTGGAAGCCAACGAGGCTTTCGCGGCACAGGCCTGTGCTGTCAACAAGGACATGGGCTGGAACCCGGATATCGTGAACGTCAATGGCGGGGCCATCGCCCTCGGCCATCCCATCGGCGCGTCGGGCGCTCGGGTGCTCACGACGCTGCTTTATGAGATGGGCAGGCGCGGTTCGAAAAAGGGTCTTGCAACCCTGTGTATCGGTGGCGGCATGGGTGTCGCCATGTGCGTTGCGAGGGATTAGCGCCATGGGACGCGTATCGATTGTAACAGGAGGCAGCCGCGGCATTGGCGCTGCGGTGTGCAAGGCGTTGAAGGCTGCGGGATACACGGTCGCTGCGACCTATGCCGGCAATGACGAGGCGGCCAACAAGTTCAAGTCGGAAACGGGCATTCCCGTCTACAAATGGGATGTGTCGAACTACGAAGCCTGCGCGTCCGGACTGAAGCAGGTGGAAAGCGATCACGGCCCCGTCGAAGTGCTGGTCAACAACGCCGGGATCACGCGCGACGCCATGTTCCACAAGATGACGGCGCAGCAGTGGAACGAGGTGGTCAACACCAATCTCAATTCTCTGTTCAACATGACGCAGCCCGTCTGGAGCGGCATGCGCGACCGGGGGTTCGGGCGCGTCATCTGCATCTCTTCGATCAATGCCCAGAAGGGCCAGATGGGCCAATCGAATTATGCCGCGGCCAAAGCCGGCGAGATCGGCTTCGTCAAATCCCTGGCCCAGGAAGGGGCCGCGAAAGGCATCACCGTCAACGCCATTTGCCCGGGTTATATCGGCACCGAAATGGTGCGCGCCGTGCCGCAGGAGGTGCTGGAGAAACGCATCCTGCCGCTCATTCCGGCCGGCCGCCTCGGCGAGCCGGAAGAGGTGGCGCGCTGCGTGCTGTTCCTGGCAAGCGACGATGCGGGCTTTATCACGGGGTCGACGCTCACGGCCAACGGCGGGCAGTATATGGTGTGACCCACTTCCAGTGTCATCGCCGGATTTATTCCGGCGACCCATGGTCCCGCCTGAATGTGTTGAACGATAGGTCCCCGCAACAAGTGCGGGGATGACATTTTATAGATATGAAACTTAGGGCAGACAAATTGCACTGCATTCGCGGCGGACGAACCGTTTTCCGCGATTGCAGCTTCTCGCTTGAGGCAGGCGAATTATTACAGCTCACCGGCCCCAATGGCTCGGGAAAGACATCGTTTCTGCGGCTGATGGCGGGGCTCGGTGAACCAGCCGGCGGCGCTCTCACACTCGATGGCGGGCATGCCGAACTCTCCATTGGGCAGCAAGCGCATCTGATTGCGCACAGCGATGCGATGAAGGCGGCGCTCACCGTTCGCGAAAATCTTTCCTTCTGGATGGATTTTCTCGGCGGCGGCGAATCGGATAGGGCGCTTGCCGCATTCGATCTGTTCCGTCTCGCGCATCACCCGGCGGGATTGCTTTCCGCCGGGCAGAAGAGGCGGCTGGCGTTGGCGCGGTTGGTGGCGGTGCCACGGGTGCTATGGTTGCTCGATGAACCCACGGTCGGGTTGGACCAGATTTCTCAGCGAAAATTCACTGAGGTGATGGCGGCACAGCTCCGCGGCGGCGGCATGATCATCGCGGCCACCCATGTGGGGCTGGGGCTGGAGCCGCAAGCGCGGCTTGACCTTGGAAGCCTTCCATGAGTCTCGTCTGGACTCTCATACGCCGTGACTTGCTCCTCAGCCTTCGGCAGGGCGGTGGCGTCGGAACGGCGCTCGGTTTTTTCCTTGCCGTCATCGTGTTGTTGCCAGTCGGCC
>JBGTJO010000063.1:0-2838 GCA_041745135.1 Aestuariivirga sp.
TCTTTATCTCGTTTGATCCGGAACGCGACACTCCGGCCAGTTTGAAAGCCTATGTCGAGAACTTCAGTCCGCGCCTGATCGGCCTCACCGGCACGGCGGAGGAGATCGCCACGGCGGCCAGGGCTTACCGCGTCTACTACAAGAAAGTCGATAATGGCGGGGCTGGCGACTATCTCATGGATCACTCGACGATTGTCTATCTGATGGGTCCGGACGGCAAATTCATAAAGCATTTCACCTATTCCACTGACGCAAAAGCGTTCGCGGAGGCGCTTGCCGCCGCGGTATCGGGCTGAAATGGCCTGTTGCCCGCCGTATACGGAGTAATTACATATGTGCCGCACTATGGGGCAAAGGGACTGGAGTCGGGATGCTGTATTATCTTTATGAGATGAACCATGCGGCACTTGCTCCATGGCGGGCCGCCGCCGATGCCGGCCTGAACTTCTGGACCAGTGCTGCGAATCCTCTCGCGGCAACGCCCATGGGCCGCAACATGGCCGCTTCTCTTGAGATGTTCGAGCGCAGCACGCGCCGCTACGGCAAACCGGAATTCGGCATCGTGGACGCCATCGTAGACGGCAAGGCCGTGCCGGTGCAGGAGCTGCAAGTTCTCAACAAGCCCTTCTGCACCCTGCTGCATTTCCAAAAACCCACCGTGTCCGCGCAACAAAAGTTGCTCATCGTGGCGCCGCTCTCCGGTCACTACGCCACGCTGCTGCGCGGCACCGTTGAATCCATGCTGAGCCATTTCGATGTCTACATCACCGATTGGGTCGACGCGCGCACCGTTCCACTGTCGAAGGGAAGTTTCGATCTCGACGATTACATCGACTACGTGATCGAGATGCTCCGGCTTCTGGGACCGGGAACGAATGTCATGGCCGTGTGCCAGCCATCGGTGCCGGTGCTTGCCGCCGTGGCGTTGATGAGTGCCGCGAAGGACGGTTGCGTGCCCAAAGCCATGGTGTTGATGGGTGGCGCTATCGATCCCCGAGGCAAGCCTACCGCCGTCGACCGCCTGGCCAAGGAACGGGGCAGCGCCTGGTTTCGCCGCAACGCGGTCATGAAGGTGCCTCCGCCCCATGCCGGCGCCGGGCGCGAAGTCTATCCGGGCTTCCTGCAGCTTGGCGGTTTCCTCAGCATGAATCTCGACCGCCACACCGAAGCCCACCGGGAACTTTTTTGGCATCTCGTGGAAGGCGACGGCGATTCCGCCGAGAAGCATCGCGACTTCTACGATGAATATCTCTCGGTTATGGATTTGACCGCTGAATTCTATCTCCAGACGGTGGAGAAGGTTTTCGTCAGTTACGATCTCCCGAACGGTACCTTCATGCATCGCGGCCGCCGGGTCGAACCCTCGCAAATTACCACAACCGCGTTGATGACGATCGAGGGCGAGCGTGACGATATTTCGGGGGTCGGTCATACGAAAGCTGCCCACAAGCTGTGCTCTTCATTGCCATCGGAAAAGAAGCTGCATCATCTACAGATGGGTGTGGGTCACTATGGCGTCTTCAACGGTTCGCGGTTCCGGAGGGATATCGTGCCTCGCATCGTGCAATTTCTGAACGCCGCCAACTGATGGTTTGGGCATTTCGGCAGGTCCGCCGAATGTTGAGGCCGAATGCTCTTGAGCCGGCCAGCCTCGAGATCGGCCCCGAGCAGCTTGCTGTGCTGTTTCGCCGCCATGTCAACGCCAGACGCCTGGTCCTGCGCCTCAATGCGGAAGGAACAGCCGCCATCGTCACCGTGCCGCGCGGCGTCTCGCGCAACCGCGCGCTGGAATTTGTCAGCCTCTCAACGCCATGGCTCGCAACGCGCCTTGAGCAGCGCGGCAAGAATATCGCGCTCAAGCCCGGCAATGTCATTCCGCTGCGCGGCGATGATTATGAAATCCGCCACGTTCATTCCCGGCGCGGCACCGTAACCGTCGATCCCGTAGCGAAACTGATCCATGTGCCGGGCGAGCTGCCCCATGTTTCGCGGCGTTTACTCGATTGGCTGAAGACGGCGGCGCGGACCGAGCTTGCTGCGGCCTCGGCAAAATATGCAACCGCCATGGAGGTGAGTTATCGCCGGATTTCCATCCGCGACCAACGGAGCCGCTGGGGGTCCTGCTCAGCGTCGGGTGATCTCTCCTATTCCTGGCGCTTGATCCTGACGCCGTCCTATGTGCTCGATTACGTTGCTGCCCATGAAGTGGCGCATCTGAAGCATCTGGACCACAGCGCCGGTTTCTGGCGCCTGGTCCTGGCCCATTGCCCCGAGGCCTCGCGCGCCAAGAAGTGGCTCAAGGCCAATGGCAATGGCGTTCACCGGATTGCCGCCTGATTATTTGCTTTCTCTTTCGGTAAGACCTTCGGAGGCGGCGCGCCGTCTTTTCTTGCGCTCTTCCTTGGGCGGCGAGCCGCCGGAGAAAAGATTTCCGAGGTCGTCGAAGAAGCCGTCACTCTGTTCCTGGCCCATGTCCGACATTTCGATCCCGTCCCGCGGAAAGCCGCCGCTATCGCCGGGCAAAGGCTGGGGTACCAGGTCCGCATGGGCGGGTTCCATGACATCCCTCCATACGGCGGCGGGTATCGATCCACCGGTGACCTTGTTGGTCGGTGAATTATCGTCATTGCCGACCCAAACGCCGCCTACGAGATGGGTGGTGTAGCCGATGAACCAGGCATCGCGATAATCCTGGCTGGTGCCGGTTTTTCCGGCAATTTCAAAATCATCAAATTGCGCGCGCCGCGCCGTGCCGCCGCTTACCACAGCCATCAGCATCTCATTCATTTGGCCAAGGTCATAATTGTTGATCGCGTTTCCGAATCCTTCGCCTCGGCG